>JANQKI010000190.1 GCA_028281165.1 Opitutaceae bacterium
CACCTTCGGGCGCTTTTCGGAAAGGTTATTCGATTCGGCTATGTCTTTGTTTAAATCAAACAAGTCTCCATTTTGGTGATACTTCCACTTTCCCTCCCTCACTGCTTTCAGGTTTCTCCACTTCCAGAAAAGTCGATCATGCGGAGAGCCCCTCGCCTTTCCTATCAAATACGGCATCAGGTCCGCCCCGTCCAGCGAGGGATCGAGACCCAAACCGGCAACCTCAAGCAAAGTGGCTGCGATATCCAGGGAAATCACAGGCTGATCGTAAACCTGCGTCGGAATGACGCCTGGCCAACTCATGATAAAGGGCACGCGGATGCCCCCCTCTTTCAAATTACCTTTCTGACCGGAAAGCGGAGTATTTAAAGAGCCGATACGACGCGCTCCCTTCAACGGCGCCCCGTTGTCGCTGAGAAAGATAACCAGAGTCTCTTCCTCCAGACCTTGCTCCCTTACCGTATCCATAATCCTGCCAACCCCGTCATCTACAGCCGACATCATGGCCAAAGCGATGCGACGCCGCTCGTCCGGCTCGTCAGGAAATCGATTCAGGTACTCGTCTGGGGCATGCAAAGGCTCATGGGGAGCAAAATACGCCAAATATAAAAAGAAGGGGTCTGAAGGATGTCTCTCGATGAATTTCACCGCAGCCTGCGTCTGAATATCGATTCGGTAGTCCTCCGTTCGCGTTTCGACCAATCCAAGACCTCCCTCGAGAGGATTGCCCTCCAGATCGTGCGAAGCCACATAGCAATTGAAGCTATCCCTGTGACGACAATGCATCTCGAAGAACTCATCGAAGCCTCGACCAGCCGGTAGATAAGGATCGTCGATAGGTCCTTGAGGAATAGAGTCCAAATGCCATTTTCCGGACATGAAAGTCGTATAACCCGCTGCCTTGAGCCGGTCTGCAATCGTTATCTCTTCCAAGGAAAGTGGACGAGTCCGATTATCGGTCAAGCCAGTCCGTTGCTGATAACGGCCTGTGAGCAGACCCGCTCTTGAGGGAGAACATTGAGGAGCTGTCACGTATCCATTTGTAAAGCGCGCGCCATTGTGAGCGAGACTGTCAATGTGAGGTGTCCTTATGTCGTCAACTATTCCCTGAACCCCCAAATCCGCATAGCCCTGATCGTCAGTAAAGATGAGAATGACATTTGGCTTCTTCGCCTGAGAGTCCTGCTCGATGACTTTTATTCTCACTTCGGCTTCGTAACGATTGCGGTCCTTGTCCATCGCTCGAACCACCAGCGATTGCTGCCCGACACCAATCCTCTCGTCATAGAAAAAGCGAAAAGGACGATCGAGATCCACGCCACGCGGTCGCGTATTGACGAATAATTCGACACGCTCTATTTCCAATCCTGGATCGATTTCCGGCTCAACGTAGATAGGCAGCCCGTGAGCGATTTCATCATCATCCAAAAGCGACTTTATTCCTATCCCCCCGGGTAGCAGGCGACCCGCCTCGCTAGTCTCCCCGTCGTTAGCATTCGAATACCTTTCTCTGTTATCCAGAAGCCAACGTGTCACCCCCATAACCGTATTTGGATAATGGTTACCTTCGCCTTCGGGAATGAAAGGCACATTCTTCAGTTCTAGCCGATAGCCGGACGGAACGAATATCAGATAAGGGCTGCTCAGATCCACCCCTAGCCGCTGAAACTCGTCCATCATCACTTGATACTCGACGATGAAGTTTTCATTGTGCCGATTGCGGAAATGAGGAGGCGTTAGCAGATAGAATTCCACCTCGTTTTCCACCGCCCAGATCGCCGCCGCCGCAACGTCCTCCAGCTTCGATTGAATGGTGGGCACGCCAAACTCGTAGACAAAGTGGCCGAGGCGTTTGATAAACGCTCTGGCCTCTTCGCTCGTCGATTTGGAATTACCCTCGAAGCGCCGAATCAAAGGAAGAACCCGGTACCCATCGCCCAATTGCGCCAAGACCAAGGCCTCATCTTCAGCGTCCAGCATGGGACCGCTACCCCAATCGCTGTAGCCAGAAACATGCGGTTCCCGATAAGGCATTACGGAAACGATTTTTCCGCCTGCCGTTTCCGCTTTCTCCATCAAGAAGCTTTCCTGCAAAAAATGAACCATTTCCGCCTCCAGGGCGATCGGCTTTCCCGTCAAATGGCCGTAGACAATTTTCAGCGTGTCAGCATCCGTATTTTTCAGCATCCAGTTGCCGCCC
>JANQKI010000241.1 GCA_028281165.1 Opitutaceae bacterium
GCATCCACGCCGTCCGTCCAGAATTCTGGCAGATGATCGATCAGTTTCTCGAAACCAAGCATTTTGCCCGATCTGTTTTCCGATTCATACAGACCATCCGTCATAAAGAGAAGTCGATCGCCGGATTGCAGGTTGACCAGTTTCTCCTCGTATATGAGTTCAGAGTCTATGCCCAGGGGTAGCCCCTCTGCAGATAATCGCTCTGTTGAACTCTGGCTATCTCGCATTAGAAGAGTGGGGCAGTGGCCTGCGCTTGACAGCTTCAGAGTCATGTTCTCATACGATAGAAAGCCAGCTTGGGCAGTGATGAACATGTTCAGATGACCAAGCTCTTCGTTGATTTGCTTGTTGATTTGAGAAAGAAGCCAACCAGGCGTCTCCGAAAAGTTGAGACGTGAACGTACAGCTGTTCGGAAAATAGTGGCCAGCAACGCGGCAGGTACGCCTTTACCCATTACGTCTGCAATAATGATGAGCAACCCGTAATCCTTGATCTCGATGGTATCCACATAGTCTCCACCAACCTCCATAGCTGTGATACACTGGCCAGTGACACGGCAAAATTTATTGTTCGGAAAACTCGAAGGAAGAAGCGATTTCTGGATTTCCGATGCGATTTCCAATTGAGCGCTCGACCGCTTCTGAGCTTCACTTCGTTCGAATGTCGAAGCGCTCGCTAATGCGATGCCAAAGAAGGTAGCGAAGATGGACCCAACTTCCTTAGCTTCCGTATCCAAAAATGGGGTGTCAGTATCAGAAAAGGTTAGCGCGATGATACCCATGGTATCTCCTTGATAGCTAATCGGACACAGTAGAGCGCTCGCGTTCTCCTTTCTAAGCAGGTCGTCCTTCAGCAGGGATTGACAGTCCTCTACAATTGATGGTTCGGTTTCGCGAAAGGCTGCGGCGATGAACTGATTCGAGTTTAGCGAAACATTTTTCAAGTCTGATCCGTCTTTTGCCGCGAGTTGCAACGTGGCTCCGTTTGCGATCCACACTCCAACCAATTCTGGATTAATGATAGATTTTATCTTCTCTATTCCGCTTTGCAGAACCTTCTCTACGATCGGGTAGTTCGAGAGAACATTGGCCATCCCTCTAATTGCCTCCAGTTTCGAGTAGGAAAGTTGCAGTTCGCTTGTCATCCCTTGAAGCGTCTCGAACATATCCTGCATTTTTTCGATCGAGCACGACTGTTTGTGTAGCGTTTTTCTCATTACGAAACGATGGCCATACTCCGTTGCTTCGTGCCGCCAGTCGTCAGCTATGCTATCGATTAGGAACGCTCCTCGACCCGTTTCCTCTAGTGGATCCTCAGGCAGGCTCTTGCCGTGGTTATCATCCGCGAACTCTCCCGGATCTTCGATTTCAATCTCGAGAGCGTCATCGAACCATGTCCATTTGGCCTTGACCCTTTTTTCGGGGTCCTCGTTGCATCCATGTTCGATCGCGTTGTTCATGGCCTCGCAAAACATCAGCTCGATTTGCGGCCAAAGTGTCTCGTTTACGCCTCTAAGTTGACAGTAATTTCTCAAGGATCGAGCGGCCAGAGAAACATTGGCAAGATCGGCAGGGATCTCGCAGTATCCTATCTCTCTATACGAAATATTGTCCATTCTCAACTCGCCTTTTTAAATGCGGCCTTCCAGAAGTTTTTTCTGACAATCTTGTCCACGCCCTTCTCCGCTTCAAGCGCCTGGTAGGCGGCGTGGGCCCATTCATCTGGATCATTCGTGCTATGGCAATCATGTATATCGGAAAGCGACAGAACTCCCGGTATGACCTCCTTTAGGCGTTGCTCTAATTCGTGATTCGTCTCGACCGTCCAATCTAGAGGTCTGGGATGGATGCCAATCAAACGCATCCGTCCTTTGAATACCTGCTTTAACCATTGCCATCGACGAACGATGAGAGGGCCATGGTTGCCAGTTTTCAAAGCAAGTTCGCCTCCTCGGCCGTCGTGAGCCTGAAGAAGCGACCAATCGATTTTCGAGAGCGTGGCGATGGGAGAGAATATGAGGAAAAGGAACAAGGCGAAAATTCTTTCCGATAAGGGAGCCGATCGAGCGCTATCAGCGAGATCGCTCAGTATGAAAGAGTCGGTTATGGATACACGGCAGCCTCGTTTTACATCCAGAAGCAATCCTCCATCGACAGCGACATTGTCGAGCGAAGTATTGCGTCCCACCATCGTGCCTGGCATTACTATGGAGTCTTTCACGAGAGCATTTTCATCGATTATCGTGTTTTCGAATACACAGGCATAAGGTCCTATCTGAGCATTGGCTCCAATATCGCATTTGCCTTGTATCCAAAAAGGTGGCTCAAACTTCGCGCCTTTGTGGATACGAACATGAGGGCCAATCCAGCCCTTCTCTTGAAAATTAGTTTCCACTCGGAGAGAATATTCCTTTATGGAATCGAGCCATTCTTTATGGAGCCCGATCCAGTGGCGTAGCAGATCTCCGTCCGACTCTAAGGGCTCTGCCATATGATTGTTTTTGGGTAGTCCAATAATCGGCACAGCGTCTTCCGGAGCCTTTTCGTCTGAGGAGATGGGAAGAACGGTTGCTGAACGAGACCAAAAGTTGCCATCATCGAGAAAGTCGCGTACTTGGGTTGGTCGATCGGCAGTATAGAATTCCACTTCTGTAACGGCTCGATTTACCGCTTCGTCCATCCAATGAGCGATCAATGGCTTATCGCCAATTTGCCACAGGCAAAAAGGAGCGTGGTTTCTCCAAATTGTATCCAAATGACTCCAATCGGGAATCAGAAGCTTCCACTTCATTTTCATGAGCTTAACTTAGTAGGCTCCTTTCCCTAGCAAGACGGCGGGAACCGTTTTGAAAAGCAATTTGATATCCAGCCAGAGACTTTTGGATCGAATGTATTCAACATCCAATAACACCTGATTTTCGAAATCGAGATCCGTCCGACCGCCCACTTGCCAGAAGCAGGTCAAGCCTGGCTTTGCCAAAAGTCTTTGTCGATCTTCGTTGGTGTAGTCGGCTACTTCGGCTGGTATCACGGGACGTGGACCGACGATTGACATGTCTCCACGAAATACATTCCAGAATTGAGGTAGCTCATCGATAGAATATTTACGAATAAAATTCCCCACTTTTGTGATACGTGGGTCGCCCATCAACTTGATTGCCACCGTATCCTTGCATTGATGCTGCTCGATTAGCTTTTTGCCGATTTCTTCAGCGTTAGTCACCATTGATCGAAATTTCCAAATCTTGAAGCTTCGCCCTTTGTAGCCGACGCGGTTTTGCTTAAATAGTATAGGACCTCTATCCTCGATCTTAATGGCTAAAATAGTTGCTAGGTAGATGGGAGTCAGGGCCAGCATTGCGCAGCTCGAAACCAGTATATCAAAAAGGCGCTTAATTCCATTGGTCGAGCTGATGACGCTCCTCCAAACGAATCGTTTCAGGTGTACGCGGAAGGCCATGCTCGCCTTTCCGGTGGGAGTAGCGGCCTTGGCCCAATATTCCGCTAAGCGTTTGTCACTTTGGGTTGTCCGTTGCTGCATTGCTAGCTAATCGATTTTCTAAATCGGCCAGAAATGCTTCTACAGAAGTGTTATCTTCGCTCGCTTTCCAAATACGCTTCGCCCATTTCGATGACGGTTGCACAAACCTCTTGTACATGGGTTGGGCTCTTGTTTTCCAGAAGTCTACAATTTGATCGTAGGAGTACCCTCTTTCGCTCTGGTCTCTCGCTATCCTACGTTCAAGCCGGATTTCCGAAGGCGTTTCGATGAATATGGAGTCGTCCAGTAGTTTACGAATGTTCGGAAAATGCAGAGCGAATATGCCTTCCAGGATTGTGATCGGCTTGGGGTAGATCCTTTGAGCGTTCTCAATACGACTGTATTTGGAAAACGTATATCCTGGCACCATTACCGATTGGCCTTCGAGGAGGCATTTCACGTGGGTTTCGAGTAGCGTGTCTTCGATAGAATCGGGATGATCGAAGTTGGTTTTTGATGCTTCGTCCAGAGGGAGACTCGACAAATCTCTATAGTACCAATCGATGCTAAGGGAACAGACTTTTTGCGGAAATCGTCCTTCCACTTTTTTGGCGAGCCACGTCTTTCCCGAACCACTTCCTCCAGCTATGCCAACCAGCCACGTTTTGCTCATTTACAATTCCATATCTAGCTAGCTCTAGCCCTCAAGCGAGGCTCAACTTGGCCGTATAGAGAAATGGTCTGCAAGAAATCAATCAGCAGCCAGACGCCTATTTCTAATTCACAAGCTAATGAACTCAGTAATTGACGGTCAGATTGACGATGGAACTCTAAAACTCGGTGTTGGCGTTCAGCGTCTCGACGCTGCTTCTTCACGAAATTTTAAAAAGGAGTTCGAATCCCTTTGGTCAGATGAAATTCAACGTGTCGAATTGAACTTCGAAAATGTGGAATTCATTGATAGCTCGGGAGTAGGAGCTCTTCTCGGAGTCTACAAGAGGCTGCCTGAAAATGAAGCTTCAGTCCGATTGAAAAAGGTTCAAGCCCCCGTTCAGTCTGTAATCGAACTGCTTCGCCTTCATCGGATTTTCGAGATTTCGAACTAATCACGTCGCTACCGAGCGATCCATTAAGCTTGGCCATGGTCGATTGGTCCCTTCTTGGCGTACCAATCTTAAAAAGTTTTTAAAGGAGTGGGCCGAGAAGTCCGTTGATACAGGACGAACTCCGATTGGGAGCTATATTAATGAAGAAAACCCCACAAATTTTCGTTTCTCGACTCCTTATTGAAGAAAGCAGGTCGATGTACAATTAACGCCAAGCTCCGCGATTCTTAATCGATTCTCATCGGCCTATGCATCCCACATCTTCATACGAAGAGGCATTTAACAAAACACCTACTGCTCAGCTACTTGTTGCAGGGGGTAGAGTGACTCTTGCTAACCGTGCGGCAAGTCAGCTTTTAGTTCAGTCAGCAGATCCCTCATCGCTCTCAGATACGCCTCTCGAAGCCTATTTCTCCAATCTGGAAAAATTGGCAGACCTGACGAACGGTTCCTACCGCCTCGATCTGTCTTCGCCCCTGGAAATCGGCCCCAAAGCTTGCGATGTTTCTATTGTCAGGCTGGTCGGCGAAGAAAGCCTTTGGCAGATATTTCCTGCGGCGGTTGAAGAGCTCGATTTAAATCCTGACACCAGTCCCTCTTGGTTTGGCATTTTGGAGGCTTTACCAGACGGAATCGTTTCGGTTTCCATGGGCTCGGTCAGAGCTGGGGCCCAAAAGGACTACGTTGTTGTTCAAGCCAATAGGCCTGCTTGCGCGATTCTTGGTATGGATCCTAGCGAGCTCGAAGGGCGTCGTTTGAGGAATGTCTTTTCAGCTTACGAAGATCTCGAGATCGATAATCTTCTCTATGAGGCCAAGCAGTCGAAAAGTCGGATCACCAAAGAGGCAGTGTGTTCATTGAATGCTGGCGACTCGAATATTTTGGTTTCGGCTCGCGAGGTTAGCAATGACGAGTTCGTTCTCGTTTTTAAAGACGTAACGCGCGAACGCCGTGTAGAGCGTCAGCTAAAATCGAGCTCCACTGAGCTGGAGCGTCTTAGCGATCAGGTGCCGGGTGTCTATTTCCATCTTGAAATCAATGGCGATGGAGAGCCTTCCTTCCCCTTTATCAGCGAGCGAATCGAAGAGCTTCTGGGTCTTAATGCTTCTAAAGTCATGGCGGATGCTTCCGCTGCTATGGGAGCTGTATTCATCGAAGACCTCGAGCGCGTTTACGAAAGTCTTGCCGTATCGGCAAGAAACTTGAATCCCCTCCACATTGAGTACCGGGTCAAGGGACCAAATGACCGACAGAAGTGGGTGGCCACAAAAGCCATTCCAGAAAAGCGTTTAGACGGGTCCATAATTTGGTATGGAATTTTTGAGGACATCACCCTCCGAAAGGAATCGGAAGAGCGCTTGCGTATGGTTTCCGCTGCTGTAGAGGCTTCGAGCGACTTTATTCTGATGATGGATACGGATGGAGCTAGCATGTATCATAACAACTCCTTTACCAGTATTCTCGGCTATGATTCGATTGATCAGCTCAACGGCAAGGGCGGGGTCATCGCGCTATTTCAAGATAATAGAGTATTCGAAAAAATAATACAAGAGACTCAGGAGTACGGACATTGGCAAGGCGATGTTCACATGCTGACCGAAAGCGGCCGCTCTCTCGACATCTATTTCAGAACCGTTTCGGTTCGAGACGAGAAAGGTCGGATTACGACACTCGTCGGAACGGGTACCGATGTTACTCACAACAAGCGGCGGCAAAATCTGCTCAAACGCTACAATTCTGTTCTTAAAGCTCAGAGCGAGGCTTCGACAGATGGTATTCTTGTGGTGAACGAACGCGGCATCGTTTCGAATTACAATAAGCGTTTCTGCGAAATCTGGGAGCTTTCGCCTAGCCTCATGGATACTGGCGATCCAGGGAAGATTTGGCAAGTGGCTGCTAAGCAGCTTGAAGACCCGGCTTCATACATGTTAAAGGCGAAGCAAATCGCCGACAGCGAAAGCGAGACTACCAAGGATGTCATCGAGCTCAAGAATGGGAGAATCTTCGAGCGCGCATCCATTCCAATTTCTTCTCCGCTTGGCGAGTCGTATGGTCGAGTTTGGTTTTTCCATGAGATAACCGAACAGAAACGATCGGAGGAACGACTTATGGCCGCCATGAGGCAGGCCGAGGAGGCTAACCAGGCTAAGAGCTATTTCCTCGCCAACATGAGCCATGAGATTCGTACGCCTATGAATGGCATTATTGGCATGACTGGGTTGCTGATGGATACGGATCTGGATCGAGAGCAAACGGACTATGTAGATACGGTTCGAGCTAGTAGCGAAGCTCTGCTTGTAGTGATAAATGACATACTCGATTTCTCGAAAATCGAGTCAGGCAAGCTGGAAATCGAGCATATCATGTTCGATTTAAGAGATTGTATCGAAGAAGCAATTGACACCCTGGCTCTTCAAGCAACGGAAAAAGGCCTCGATATTGCGGCTGTAGTTGATAGGGAAATACCAAGTTCACTGCTGGGAGACCCGACGCGTCTCCGCCAAATCGTGGTGAATCTTGTTGGCAACGCTGTGAAATTCACGGAAAAGGGAGGAGTTGCAATCCGCGTTTCTCCCTTCCATTTGTGCGAAGACGATGTGATACTCCAGTTTTCAGTTACGGATACGGGAATTGGTATTCCCGAGGATCGCATCGATCATCTGTTCGATTCATTTAGCCAGGTTGATTCCTCCACTACCCGCAAGTTTGGGGGTACTGGTCTTGGTTTGGCCATCAGTCGGAATCTTGCCGAATTGATGGGTGGCTCCATGTGGGTTGAAAGCGAGATCGGCAAGGGATCGACTTTCCATTTCACCGCTAATCTAAGTAAGGCTTCTTTCGACTTCGATCTTAATTCATCCATTTCCTCCAATGCGTTTAGCGAGAAACGGGCAGTCATCATCGACCACAATGAATTCAGTATAGAAGCGTTGGTTAATCAGCTTAGTATTCTAGGGATTGAATCAAAATCCTTCGTTACTCCTGAAGCTTTTTACTCCGATGAGACGCTCAGGGATTCCGAATGGCATTTCATCTTTGCCGAAGTTGGTATAGGAGGCGTGAATACAGATCAGTTTATTAAGGAGGCTCGCAAGCATTTGAACACAGATAGCCTCCCGATTATTCTTTGCGGGCCTCTTGGAACCCTTCAGACCAGCGTTTCTTCTGAAGAAAAGGTCCTTGCTTTGTTAAAGCCTTTCAAGCTGGCCAACGTGAAGAAATACGCCCTTGAAGCGCTTGGATTCGATAAACCCAACGTCAAGAGACAGTCACGAACTTCGTCTCTACTGGGCGAGGAAATGCCGCTTTCAATTCTTCTTGCTGAGGACAATCTGGTGAACCAGAAAGTCGCCAAGCGCTTGTTTAAGAAGCTGGGCTATGAGATTGAATTGGCGCCCAATGGGCTTGAAGCGCTCAAGGCCTTGGACAACGGATCTTTCGATTTGATATTCATGGATATCCAAATGCCCGAGATGGATGGTTTGCAGGCTACGCGCGAAATTATCGCGAAATGGGGAGAGAATCGTCCGAGGATTATTGCTTTAACGGCGAACGCTATGCGAGAGGATCGGGAAAATTGTTTTCAGGCCGGCATGGATGATTATCTAACCAAGCCTTTTAAGCCCGAAGAACTCAAAGACGTCATTACCAAGACTTACCAGAAAATCAACGAATCGACAGACGATGGATTTCACAATCCGTTTTCTGCTAGCAATAACTGAATTTGATTTTCGAATACGAGAGCTAGATTCCGACTATCGCTCTCGTTGCCTGCTTACACAAAATCGAGTGGAAAGTCCGGCTTTAAATCCAGTTTCTTCGCCAGTTCCAAATCGAGATCATCGCCACGATAATAGAGCATATCCTTTTTGGAATGGGCTGCATAGTTCGCGAAGTGGACAAGCGAAACGGAACAGAATCCGCCACAGCAAACATACTTTGGCTCGTGATGCCAAGCTACGGTACGAACGATGTTTTCCGGAAGACCCCACATGTGGAATAGGTGCGCTCCTACCGCAGCATGATCGCACCCCAATGTAGCTTGCTCAACCTTCCAACAGGGTTTGTCCAGCTCCATAGACCGACCCAGAAGGTCGGCATAAGCGTTTCCTACCTTCGCCAATAGGACCAGCTTCCCTAGATCGTGCAGGAGGGCTATACTAGCCGAGAGCTGTATGAGTTTTATATCATTTACGAAATGCTTCATCTGCAGGGCGTATTGGCTCGCCTCAATGCAGTGCTGGAGGACGCCGTTTGCTATTTCCTGTAGCTGAGGGCTTAGGTTGAGTTGTTTCTTAGCAAGCTCCGCGATTGCAAGGCTGCGTACGAAATCCATTCCAAGCATCTGTAGAGCTTCGTCGATTGTCTCTACGCGACCTCCAGCCCCGAAAAACGCCGTGTTTGCAACCTGCAGAATACTGGCATGAGCTGTCGGATGTTTCGATACGATAGACCCTAGCTTTTCGATATCGCACTCTGGGTCCTCAGCCGATTCGAGGAGTTCTTGCAAAGGTTGGTTGTTAACGTGGAGTTGCTGCGTTTCTTCCACGATTTTCGCGACTTTTTCCTGTCTAATGAGTGCCTGAGTGACGAAAACCTGGCGAATCGCGATAACCACTTGATTAGCTTTGGTGGGCCTTAGAATGTACCTATGAGCTAGCCCGGTCGCCTTTCTCAGGATTTCCTGATCCTCTTCGCCGTGTAGCAGAATTCGCAAAATATCCGAATGATCGCGTTTGGCTAGAGCGAGAAACTCCGGACCTAACCTGTCGACCGCCCGCATGTCGGTGATAATCAAATCTACGTCGCCTTGCTCAATCGCCTTAATAGCCGAATCGCTGCTTCTAGCTATCCGTATGCTCCAGTTCTTCTGTATCGCTGCTATTTCGCGCCCGAGCCGTTCGAGAGACTTTGATTCGTCGTCTCCAACAAGGACGTTAAGCGCGTTCAAGTTTTCAAATTTCATTCGTTGCTTGGTTTCGAGAGGCTGGATTCCTGGAATTACCATGGCGAGATGTCTAATTTGAAGACACTCATTATTTTGCGATAGCTCTTGGTAGTGTAATCGTTATTACACTGGGTCGCGTTAAATGAGGTCGAGCATTATGATTTAAAAGAAGTTTAAATTTCGAGCTGTTGAGATTGATTCCTATTTTGAGTAGAGACTTTCTTTTGAAAACGGCATGGATTTCAAAAAGATGTCCGATTGCAGGCAGGATAGCTGAATCTAGCTTAAATGCAACAGGCTGCAACTATTCCCAAGCTTTTTTGCTGATTTGTCTATTAGCCAAGCGTTCTAGGCAATGATTGAACAAATTTTACAATCCTCTGTTCACGAAAGATTTAGGAAGCATTTTCAGCTTGTTGTATGAAGAGAACGAATACTTAGAATGCTAATTGCAAACTACTTGCGTTTATTCCGCGAGGACTGGTCTTGTCTGGATTTTATGACTACTTAGGAAATTTCCCTAGCCCCATATCCTGAAATTGGATTTGTAATTCTATGGCAGAATGGACCTTTACAACCTCTCGGCGATCCAGCTCACAATTTCGCGGGCTAAGTCACCCTTGCTCATTGTATCCAGATTTCGGACATCACTTTCCGTTACAAAACTTGCTTTATTCTCGTTTTTGCCAAATACAGCCTTATCTGCCACAAGATTCGCGACAATCATATCGCAATTTTTATTGATGCGTTTCTTTTTAGCATTGTCGATCAGGTCGTCAGTTTCCGCTGCGAAGCCGATCACAAGATTAGGACGTTCTCCTGATGGCAGTACGCCTACCGATTTTACGATATCCTGATTCTCCTCAAACTCTAGATGCAGGCCGTTTTGTTTTTTGATTTTTCGGTCCGATGAATTGGCTACCTTGAAGTCGCAAACGGCTGCGCAGGAGATGAAGATGTCTGCTGGTAGTTGGCTAACAACTTCAGCTTGCATTTGTTCCGCGGACTCAATGAAGATGTTCTCAATGTTCGGATGTCGAGGAAGCGCTGATGATATGTTTCCTGTTACGAGCCCAACGTTGACTCCTGCCTCTGCTAGGGCTCGCGCTATGGCGATTCCTTGCTTGCCTGACGAAAAGTTGCTGATGTAGCGAACTGAATCGATCCTCTCAATCGTTCCTCCGGCTGTGACGATTGCCCGTTTCCCTTGCAGCAAGTTGCTTTGTTCAAAATGATTTTGAATCGAAGAAAGAATCGTTTCGGGTTCGGCCATTTTTCCGATTCCCGACTCGCCGCATGCGAGTATGTCGGTTTGAGGTTCAACCAAATAGGCTCCATCTTGTTGGACTTGAGACAGATTTCTTTGAAAAGCTGGATTTTCCCACATCTCGACGTTCATGCTGGGAGCAATAATTACGGGTTTATTTCGAGCTAAAAGAACGCTGGATGCTAGATCGTCTCCAAAACCTTGAGCCATTTTAGCGACAAAATCCGCGGTTGCTGGAGCCACCACAATCAGATCTGCTCTCCTGGAGAGTTCGATGTGATTCATTTCGCTTGCGTCTTCGTCCCACATTTCAAGGTGAGCTTTTTTCCCTGTAAGAGTGGCAACCGAGAGTGGAGTGATGAATTGAGAACCGCCGCTTGTCAGTACGCCCTCAACAGAGGCTCCCGATTTTGTAAGCAATCGTATGAGCTCCAGCGACTTATAGGCCGCTATGCTTCCTGTTATGATAAGTAGGATACGCTTTCCGTTCATTGTGGTTCTTGCATTAGCCCATCGGTATCCAAAGCGAACCTATCGGCCGTTTAAAGCCTTTTAATTCAATTGGTTTTTGGCCCTCTTAATCTGCTTCGTCGTTAAATTTGATCGCTCCAAGTGATTGATCTGTCATTCCGTTTAACAATGGCTATTCCACTTTCGAAGGCGAAGTTGTCTTTTTTCCGAAGATTCAGGCAAAAGAAAGTACGACGAGAAGAAGGAATGTTTCTCATTGAAGGTTGGCACTTGATTCAAGAAGCGCTGAAGGCTGATCGGAAATTTGAGTCCGTTATTTTTGATCCGACGCTTCATCTTTCGGCGGAGTTCTACAAAATTCTGCAGGCGAGTATTTCAAAAGCAGCGAACGCATTCGAAGCTGATGCTCATCAGCTTAGCCAAATTGTGGATACAGAAAGCTCGCAAGGCATTTGCGCTCTTTTGAAGACGGTGAGTGTTTCTTGGGATTCTTTTTTAGATAAAATTAGAGGTCTTAAGGTTTTGAGACTTGTGATTCTCGATGAAGTTTCAGATCCGGGAAATTGTGGAACTATCGTTCGAGCTGGCGATTGGTTTGGCTTAGACGGAGCGATTCTTGGTCGAAATTGCGCTGAGCTTGAGAATACGAAAGTTTCGCGATCCACCATGGGTTCGCTCTTTCATTTGCCAATTGCTAGCAATCAAGATCTAGAAGTTTGCCTCCCTTTGCTCAGATCGCTTGGTGTATCGATTATTTCCAGCGAGTTGGATCGATCGGACGACGTATACGAATTCTCGTGGCCTTCCAAAGCAGCTCTTGTCATCGGTAGCGAGGCTCGCGGCGTTTCTCAAATGGTATCCAATCTTTCTGACACGCGACTTTCAATTTCAAGGTTTGGGCAAGCCGAATCTTTAAACGCCGCCATGGCGGCCAGCATATTCATGTCTTGCTGGCGGCGTCCTGATGGCTAGGAGAAATTTTATATTCCGGCCAATAGTTTCTTGCCTGGCGTGTTTCGAAAATTACGTTTACGGACTTTTCTGACCGTAGAGTTTTCAGCAACGTTCTAACACTTATGAATTGGATTTCGGATATTGAAGAAGCTTTGAGCGCTCGCGAGCAGCAGAGCAAAAGGTTACTAGCTATTTTTAAAGGCAATGGAGACTGGTGTCCTTGGTGTAACCGCCTCGATTCGATATTAGCTGAAGACCCAGCTCTGGAGAACTATCTCGAGAGCGAAAATATTCTCGGGGCAAAGATAGGCATACCTCCTCGTGACGAGGATATTGCCGGGATTCGTCAAAGATTCGGCATCACAGGAATACCCTTTTTAATATTTCAAGCGGAAGATGGCAGGGTAGAGGGCACGACCGAATTTATTGATGGCGGCGATGCGTCCAGCTATGTCGATTGGATAGAGAGTGTCGATTCAAGTCAGCTTTGACTTGATACGCCCGAAAGTCTCGATTGGGTTGAATCAGGCCTGCCCCAAAGGACTTTTATTTTAGCTTGTAGCTTCGGTCTTCTCCGTTGTAGCGAAGCGTAACTTGCTTTGATTCGATACTAATAATCTGAGCGCCCGAAATACGATCGCCCACCCGACGAATCCTGCCATTCAAGCTAGCCGCTGGATTGATTGGATTGTAAAAGATTCCTGTTAAACGGATAGAAGGGAAAGTGTCTTTTGGAGCTTCCGGAGCTTTTGCGATCTCTGGCTTGGTTTCAGGTTCTTGAGACTCACTCGTTTGGGCTATAGCAACTTCCTCTTTAAGCTTCGCTGTGTCGTTAATTTCCTCGACGAGCGCTGCTTTTTCTTCGGCTACTTCAGTTGCTTCAGCTATGATGTCTTTTGTTGAGGAAGGCTCGGTTTCTTTTTCTACTACAGTTGCATCACTCGCTTCCTCGTTCTCTTGAGATACAACCTGCTCATTCAACGAATTGCCAATTGAATCAGAGGCTATTTCCGCGTATTCAAAATCTGGTTTTTCGCTTCGAGGGATATTATCTATAACTACCCAAATGATAGCAATAACACAGACTGCAATGCCGGTCTTAACGAAAGCCGCCATCGAAGTCTTCTTTGGTTTTGGCTCGAATTTTTGAGACACATTTGAGCTTGATGGCTTTGCTTCTGCGCTTTCTTCACTTGAAGATATTTCGGAGGAGGTACTTTGAGTGGATGGTGTTTCCTTAGGAGCTTGCGTTGGCTTTTCTGTGACCTTTCCTGTAATAACCTCTCTCCAAGCTTCCATACTGTCGACATGTCCAATTTCTAATAGAAAATGCTCGTCCGGTGTGGAATCCGGATGGGACTCATCTCCCGGATGGCGATCCCAAACCAGGGCATTTCCAGCATGAACTGCCGCTAATGTTGAAAATGATGAACCGAATGAGTTCATTGGCTCGTGGTGCAATGCGGCAGATTCTACGATCATAACTGGCATTCCCCATCTGCCTAGGAGATACGCGCCGACTTCAGCATGATTGCAGCCAATGATTTCGTTTTCCGCCTTCCACAATGGAATCTTCTCCTCGCGAGCTTTTGCGCGAGCCTTCTCATATTCTTCCGGAATAGCGTTTATCAAAACAAGCTTGCCTACGTCGTGGAATAATCCTGCCGTGTAGGCTTCCTCCGCGTCATGCTGGTTTTCTTTTTCGTATTGGGCGATACGTTTGGCCGCTGTCGCAACACTCATACTGTGATGCCAAAGCTGGTCGGCTAGGGCTTGTTGATCGCTTGTGCGTCCTAGTTTTCCGAATACTTGGATTGCTAGAACGAGATTCTTTACTGTCTCCAACCCTAGGATGCTAACAGCCTGAACAATATCAGAGACCTTTTCCTCAATCGCATAGTAGGAAGAATTGACGACCTGCAGGAGTTTTGCGCTTATTGCCAAATCGCCTGAAATCGCCTGGCCCACGCTTTCCGCCGAGGCGTTGCTAGAGTTCAAGGCGTTCATCACCTTCAAGTACATCGGAGGTAAGCTTGGGAATTCGTCTAGCTTCCCTACGACGGCTTTTATCTTTTCATTCCCTAGCCAGGTATCTAGGGCCAAAGTCCTTTGAATCTCGCTGATTAGTGTGTCAGTTGGGCAAGGTTTCGGGAGAAAATGAAACGTGCTTCCTATGCCCTCGTCGAGGAGCTCCTTCTCTTCACCATCAGCCATAATGAAGCGTTGACTGGTTGTGCCCCAAGCTTCTACTTGCTTTAGAAGTTCTGTTCCCTCCATTTGCGGCATATGGTAGTCGCAGACGACGATAGACGGAGGATTGCTCTTAATCGACTCAAGAGCCTGCTCAGGATTGTTCGAGAACTCCAAACTCCATTGATCCGTTTTACGAGCGAGACTAGCCTTTATTTGATCGAGACACTCAATCTCGTCATCGATAAAAAGAATCCTTGTTTTCATAAGATCTGAGGGATATTGGCCAAAAAATAGTGTATCGTATCTAGTATCGGATTTCTAAGGCATTGCTTGAGAGGGGCCTCCGCATTTCTCCTAGTGAAATAAATTAACTAGGCATGACTTTGGTCTTATTGCGGAAATTGCATATCACCATCATTCCTCTTGGCGAATGGCCGTTTTGGAAAGTAGCCGACTACTTATCGGCATAGCCTCTGAGCTTGATCTTTCTTAAGCCGAACCAGGCCATTTTTAGAAGAATCCAACCATGGCTGAATCTAGAAATATTGGTGTCTCCGTAAAGCCGATCTTTGTATCTCACGGGAATATCTCGGATCTTCAGGTTTAAGAGGCTAGACCCAAATAGCAGATTGAAATCGCCAAATGGGTCGAAATCTCCGAACTCATCGATTCTCTTAAGTAGGCGATGATAGTCTTCTCGAAGAATCATTTTGGTGCCGCAGAGGCTGTCCTTTATATTCTGACTTAGGATGAAGCTCAAAGTAGTGGCGAAAAACTTGTTTCCCAGAAGATTGAGGAATCTCATTGCCTTGGATTCCATCGGATAGACTAGGCGACTACCATTAGCAAATTCGCATTTTCCCGAACAAATGGCTTCGAAGAACTTGGGCAAATCTTCTGGCGGAGCCGTCAGATCTCCGTCCTGTATAACCAGCACGTCACCTTCCGCCATCGAAAAGCCTTGATGAACAGCATCCCACTTTCCTTTACCTGGTTGCCGGGCGAATTTAACCTTGTGAGGACCAGTATAATACTTCGCTTCCTTTTGAATGGTTTCCCAAGTATTATCCTTGCTGTTTCCTTCGATGAAAATAACCTCGGTTTCTTTGCCGAGCGAAGGAATTCTTTCTAGAGCGGGACGAATATTCCCGGCCTCGTTTCTTGCGGGAACGACCACTGAACAACTTAGGTTTTCTGGCTTGTCAAGGATTCGTCGGGGCCGTGCCGTAATGAGAATGGTAATACCGAAATGTCGAACTAAAGGCAGCCTTGCTAAAAATCGATTAAGGATTGGCGCAACGAACGGCATCTGAAAGGGAAATAATTGCTCGCTCGAGCTAACTACGATTTCCCACCCGGCTAATTCGAGAAGATTGATTAGATCTTGTGTCGAAAGCCAATTACTCGGCGGTTGTTTCATCACCCAACCCATGATTTCGCCTAACTTCAGTATTATTCTCCAGGGAGTGTTTAGCGAAGTTATATGTAAACGTGTTCTTGGATGAGCGTTTTCGAGAATCGATTCGAAGCAGGCTTGGATGTCGTCAATATAACCTGTAAGATAATCGAGAACGATGTGATCGAAAACAGATTCGATTTTGTCCTTAAGAATATCACCCTGGCGAAAAGTCAGCTGATCCATTTCATGTCGCTGTTTAGCCTGGCGTACCATTTCTGGACTTAAATCAATGCCCAGCCCAATGGAAGGCTTTAAGCTGGCAAGAAGATCGCCCCTACCGCAACCCCATTCTAATATTGCCATATTTTCTTGGATACGAGCAGCTAGTAGTCTCTTTATTTGCAAATGGAATGACTTTTGAATCCTCCGCGCTTTTTTATCATTGGCGGCTATCCAATCAAAATGCTTAATCTTTGATTCTAACATTGGCTCATGCAAATTTATAAAACAAATAGGCGGACTCGAGAAAGAAGATTATATACTTACCAAGTTGTCTAGTAGAACTAATATTATTCTAGATATAATAATTATAGAGGATGAAGGTTAAAATTTCTTTAATTCGACAATCATCCTCAATCCAACATATTTTAGTATTGGCTGGGGGGCCTTGTTTTCAATTCGTAAAATCAGTTTTAGCAGAAATTTATTTACTAATGACGGTTTTGATAGCCCTCCAGTAAGCGGATACCCAATTATGTCTCGATAAGCCAATTTCTCTAGTCTTAGTCCCGCCCCGCTTAATTTGGTCATCGTCAGATTCTTAAATGTCTCGAATAAAGACCGCCCAGCTCCCATATTAGCGAAAAGACCTTTATCTTCAGCGGCAAACTCAAAGGGGGGTAGATAGTCCGATGGTCGACATGGCTCATGATGGCATGCGCTATAAAATACACGACCCCACATGGTAGCTGCTGGTTCACATAGGATTATTTTCCCGCCTTGTTCCAGGCACCTTGAAGCGCTTTTAAAGAATACGAGTGGCTTTGTTAAATGATGTAGAACATCGATTGCTATAATGTTCGACCAGGTTTTAGACAGATTTTCTATTGAGTATGCATCGACTACACAGTCCGCATAAGGAGTGGGCTTAACGTCGCTTGTTACAATAGTGGGATCCACGTCTTTAATAAATGCGCATCCTGAACCTAGCTCTAGTGTTGGCCCTTTCTTTCTAATCGACAATAATTGATCAAAGACTGATTTATAATAACAACGTAAAGATGAGGATTCGTCCCATTTTTTGCGGGAAGTCTCGAGCAAGGTTAGGTCGTATGTTCCGTGAGTTAAATCTCTCATTGCGACCACTACGGTAGGCTTTGCTGCCACTGCTTGCTTGTTTCTCCGCTTATAGGTTGAAAGTGTCTATCGTATGGATATGGCGGAATGATTGGCGCATGTTCTCCAAATTCTACTACTCTACTAATTCGTATATAGTTGTATGGGACGAAGGATTTTTCCTCTTCGATCTGCATTTCAATCCTGGCAGACAATTCCCAGCCGGGCAAATATCTTTTCATTCTGTTTTCATTACTCGGATCTATATATAGAAGTTGTATAGCGAAAATAGCATCATATGTGCCTAACCCAATCGGGCTATGCTCAACGATTTTTTCCGTGTGCAAGTTTGCCTGATTTACCGAAACGTTATTAATTTCGTAAAGCTCTAAAAACGTCTGGAACCTTGATATGTATAAATAATTTCCTTTCTCTAAATTGTTGTGATGATTTAATATGAATTCCATATAATCAGGAATAGCATTATTTTTCGTGTATGAATGCTTTGCATAAATGGATGTTGAATATAGAAATGCTATTACTAAAAATATTGTTGTTACTAAAGAGGTTTTTTCTTTTTCTAATATACGGATTCCAAGTGCCGCAACTATTATCAAGAAAAGGGACAAGGGAATCGCAAGTCGAGAAGCTACTGGATCGGCAAATGATCCCCAAAAATAGGCTAGCATTAGTAGAGTATGTATTATTAGGCATCCGAAAAAGAGAAGTGTTGGCAACGTCTTTGTTTCAACTTGTGGGAGAGTATTCATCCTTTTCGCCAAATTGCCAATTATTAAAAAGACGCTAGCAACGGCGACAATTGCTATAACGGGATTGTTCGCTAGGCTAGCATCAGGCTTAAAGAAGAAGATAAGAGCTCCTTTGAGATTTAGCCATATGTAGTGGACGCTAAAGATTCCTTGGTCACTTTGGTTCTGGTACCAATTACTTGAATCTACAATCGAGAGCCTTTGTATCCAAACGATAGGAATAAAAAGGATTGGAACTACACATTGAAACCAACTAGCGTAAAGCCGTTTATCTCTCCAACTTGCATAAAGTACTACCCCCGCTACTGGCAGTACGTAAATGAAAGACTCGTATCTGGTGTTTGATAGCGCTACTGCGGTGAGAAAAAGAAGGCTCTGTTTCTCTTTCGATGGGTTTTTAGAGTAATTGATTGCTACAGCTAAACTAGCCATAATCAGATTTGCGTTAAGCAAATCGAAACCTCCTCCGCTAGCGTTTGTAGCAATGATTGGGGACGCGGATATAATTACAATCGAAATGATTCCCGCTCGACGGTCTGCAAATCTTACGATTATATGAAAAACAAGAGCGATAAGAGTTAAGGTTAATATTCCGTTTAGATAGAATGCATTTGAAACACGAAATCCTAGCAAGTCATGAACATTGGCTAGGAGAACAGGATACATGCCGGGTCTCTTGCTAAGACGCGCGGCTCCGGTGAATTCTATTTCGTTGTGAGATGATCCTGTTATTATAGCTTCTCTGGTTTCATGAATATTTAGTGCAAGATTCGAGAGTGCTGGTTCGTCGAAATATATCTTAAAGCCTGGAGACTCCCTCGTGAATAAGTAAACTGCGCTTAGAAGGACTAATAGAAAAACTAGCCAATTTCGTTTTTCGCGTACAAGCCCGAGCCACTCCTTGCCGTAGATTTTTATAAGAAGGGCAATTGACGCTACGATTACGAATTCAATTACCCAGTACGTAGAAATCGACGCTGCTATTGTTAGCGCTTTCTGGTTGCTGGGCAAAAATGCAAGACAAAGAGAAAATACGGCTGATAGACCAAACGAAACTACTATTAACTTGTTTCGTTTTTTTTGCGCGCAAGCTTTTCTGCTTGAGATCCGTTCTCCTTGCTGAGACTTACCGTCTGGTGACTTTTCTAGATATTCCATGCGAACATTCGGTGGGAGCGATCGTGGGATTCGCAATCGAGTTTATAAAACCAATGGGCAATTTATTTAAGTATATTTTGTTAGCTGTTTTCCACTTGTAGAGCCTTTATTTAAAAATGAAATAATTAAAGATATTATTTACTGCGTGTTTGTAGCTATTGCCCGCCAGCTTTAGCTTTCGAAATTTTATACATACTGAATCACAAAAAAGCCATGCCTTTTGAGGGCATGGCTTGTAGGAAATTTTTTATTCTACAGAAGGTATATATTTTGTAGCAGTTATGCTTAGTTACCTTCGTCGTTGTAAGTTTTAGCTACACCACCGTTGGCAAGCGGGTGTCCCATGGTGAATGTTGCACCTGCAGTTACTGCGGTCGGAACAGTTGTGTACCCCGTACCAATCTTTTCAACATAATCGGTGATTGGTCCTGTAACGGCTCCAGTTGCAGCCGTGTAGCCAATGTTTGGCAGAGAAGATTGACTGTTTTCCAACATGTATTGCTGTGCAGCCGAACCAATTTGACGAGCGTCATTGTCCATACGGCTTCCGATAGAGTTCGTACGAACTTGCTGGAAGGCAGGGATAGCCATTGCGGCCAAGAGGCCGATGATGACCACCACGATCATGATTTCTACCAAAGTGAAACCTTTTTTAGATGTATTCTTATGCATTTATTATTCCTATTGTTGATGTTCAGGTATAACAGATAAGGGTTATTCGAATGGTAGAACGACCGCTCCTTAGGGGCCTTTAGGGCCAGTCATCCATTTTTGGTCAAGCAATTGTAAATTGTCTGCCAGCCTGCATTTTTCATAGGGTGAGGCTTAAATTGATTGCTAATTAGGGCGCCTTTTCCCAAGGGATTCGTCCATCAAATGGGGCTAACCTGACTTACTTTCCAATGCAACGACGTCTTTACATTTTAATTACAAGTTCTCTTTTTCTCTTTACTAGTGATTTTGCAACTGGCTCAACTTCAGAGGAGGTTGTTTTGCTATTTGCCAATGGGGATCGCTTAAGTGGATTGCTCCTCGAGGAGGGTAAGGAGCTAATTACCATTAATTCTAAATTCCTCGGGAAGTTGACGCTTAGCCGAACTGAGATTAAGAAGATTGACAGGCCAAAATCAAAAGCATCGGCCGATCAGGAGAAGCCATCTAATCCTCCCACGCTCTCCAGCTCGAAAAAGAACAGAGCTTCATTGGTCTCTCTTCTTCGTCCATTAACCTTTGAGGAGTGGAAAAAGCGCCTAGAGTTTGGTATGACGACTCAATCGGGCCGGAGAGATAAAACTGATTTTTCTTTCCGTTTGAATATGCAGAGACGGGTCGAAAAGAATCAGTACCGTTTTCAATCGCGCTATCTTTACGGAAAGAACAGGGGTGAAAAAACAACTGATAAGCAAAATGCCAGCTTTCGATGGCGTCACGACATAGCTCCGGGAGTCTTTTATCAAACCGACTCTCTCTACAGCGCTGACGAAATCAAAGAGATCGATCTGGATCTCGAGCAGAGATTTGGCCTTGGTTACCGTTTCATCGATTCCGATGCGCTTAAGCTCTCTACCGGAGCTGGGGTAAGCGGTCGCCTTCGAGACGACCAAACGATGGACCGTGAATTTGAGTATCTCTTTGATCTCTTCGAAGACATCGACTATCGCCTGAGCGAGCGCTTGCGAATCACTCAAGACTTTCGCATTGCGCTTCCGCTATCGGAAACGGATCAATACTTGATAGATTTTCGAGCTGCGATGGTAACCGATATCACCGAGTCGCTTGACCTGTCGATTCGCTACCAACTAGAGTACGATAATTCACTTTCAGGAGACCGTCGAGAAGACCAAAGGCTTATCAGCGCAATCGGATATTCTTTCTAAAGAAACTTTCCTCAGGGCCTCTTACGAGCTTTTCGAATCGTCTCGGTAATCAGGCGCTCTTATCTTCCTGATCCATAAATATGTCCGCTCGCTCGATTGTAACTGCGTCTTTCCAGAGGGCCTCTAAATTATAGGTTTCCCGCATTTCGGGCGTGAAAAGGTGGATCATGACGTCGAATGCATCAACTACGGACCATCCTGTCTCGGGGTTGTCATCGATACCTACTATATTCACCTTTTCTGACTTCAAAGCCTGATCTAGCTCTCGCTTCAGAGCGCGCAGGTGTGGGTTTGAATTGGCAGTAGCCAGGAACATGAAGTTGGTTATTGATGACTGTTGGCTTATATCCAGTACCTTGATATCGATTGCCTTAGTGTCCTCCAGCACATCCCAGCAAACGCCAAGAAGACGCTTATTTTCCTGAGTTAGTTCATTCGTTTCTGCCATGCTTGTTATCCCTCTTTATACAATCCCTTTGTCGTGATGTAATCTAAGACTGGTCCTGGCAAGAAGTACTTGATTGGCAAGTTGTTTTTAAGACGCGCTCTGATCTCAGTCGAACTGATTTCCACTGTCCTCTTTCCGCAGAAATGGACTTTTAGATTTTCAATTGACCCTGAGTCAGGCATTTCGCTGCCTTTCCTGCTAAAGCAGATGAATTCTATGAGCCGAGCGATCTGCTCCATCTTTCTCCAGTCTTTCAATTGCTCTGCCTGATCGGCTCCAATCATCCAGAATAAGTGATCGTTCGGATGGAGATTCCTTAATATCTCTATGGTATCAATCGAGTAGCTGGGTCCCTCTCGCTCGATCTCTATGGAACTCGCGGTGAAGCGACTGTCGCCTTGAACGGCAATTCGCGTCATCTCTAAGCGGTCTGATGGGCTAGCCGATGATAGGCCAGACTTTAAAGGCGATTGTAAAGCGGGAATAAATACAACCCGGTCCAGGTTGCACTCTTCGACGGCGTCTTGGGCCATCAGCAGATGTCCATGGTGAATTGGATCAAAACTGCCACCAAAGATCCCGATTCTCTTGGGATCGCTCATGTGTTTAGACGGAAATTCAAACCAACTCTTCTTTCATGTGCCCAAGTATGTCGGCTATTTTCGACAATGCCCTTTCCTCCCTTCTTGAGACTTGTTGTCTTGAAATTCCTAGTACAGTAGCTATCTCGTTCAGCGTTTCTTTGGCTTCCCTATTAAATACGCCGTATCTTAATGCAATTACCTGTTTTTGTTTCTCGGATAGAACTTTTTCTGTAAATCCAACCAGTCGTTTCAAGTCGGTCCTGATTGCTGTTTGGAAGGGATTTTCCCCCTTGTCCATAAGCATCTCCTCTAGATTTCCAGCGTTAGAATCTTCAATCGTCTGCCAGTCTCTAGCCGGAGTTTGTAGCCCTTGAATGGCAAGGGTTGTTTGACGATCATCGAATTTGTTGCGAGAGTCGGACTTTTCTGAAGAAGCTGAAATACTTGCTAGCAAATTGACGGGAGCCGTTAGCGGGAAGTTGGTTTTCATAATGTAATTCCTGATACGCCGCTCGACCCATCTGGCTGCTAGGCCTGCAAATCGTTTGTCAGGATCTATTCGATCTATGGCTTGTAATAGACCCAGATAGCCTTCTTGTTCGCAGTCCTTTAGATGGCTTTTGTTGAAAGCAATTTTCGATGCCGAAGACCTCGGGAGTTGGCCATATTCAAGAAGTAAGAGTTTTTGGGCCTTCTTGTACTCGGCATACTGCTTACTCAACTGCAGTTTTGCGCTTCGAATAAGATTAGCAGTCCTTAAGCTGTGTGATGTACAAGCCTTTTCTCCGGAAGCGAATGAAACTCCCCACGCTCTCGCTAGTCTCTTCTTTGAAGATTGTCGGCATGTTTCGTTTTCTCTGAGAATCTTCTGAAACAGCAACGTCTTGGATTCAATGGGTAAAGCCAGAAGGGCCTGCAATTGCCCAACTCCTTGCCTTGCGCCTGGAAGTTTAAGTTTTTGTAAAAGGCCTGGCATTTTTTCCTGCCAGTCAGGCTGAGCGAGAGAAGTGTCTAGAGCCTTCCTAAGACGAGACACAACGAGAGCGGCCGCTCTCGTTTCCGCCAGGTCGTACGCGTATCGGTCGCAGCGCGATTCTCGAGTTTCTTCAATCTTGCGTTCCTCTAGTTTTGCGTTTGCGCCACCCATAATCTTATTCTGAAGCTCTATTTTGAATACCTCTTCCTGTCCTATTATCAAGTCAGTCCTTTGATCGTTTTAGGATGTTTCTCATTCCTCAGGCTTGTTTTTCCAAAAGAATTTTGCTGGCATTCCGCCTTCGTCCTTGCCCAGGTGGCGGAATTGGTAGACGCAGCGGACTTAAAATCCGCTGACCTGAAAGGGTCGTGCGGGTTCAAGTCCCGCCCTGGGCACCACTCTTTTTTTGGCTGTCTCCTAGCGCTAAGTAAACATTGGCGATTTGTTTCTCGTCTCCCTCAACCTACACTACCTAAAAAGGAGGGTCACATTAGAGCGATCTCGTGCAAAGGGTGTAAGGAAAGATTCGATACTGTAAAAAATTAACGAATCTGCAAGAAGCCGGCGAGATCTATGCTAGTTGATTGCTTTGGTGTCATTATGTGCCATTTGATGAAACTCGGTGGCTATCATTGCAAACAGACAGTGGAAAATACGATCTTATATCTGGGTTAACGTAACTGTAATCCTATGCCTTTTTGCTAATCTATATCTTTTCGGAATCCCTCAACCAAGCATACATGATGAGTTCTCATACTTGCTTGGAGGAGATACTTTTGCTAATGGCAGGTTTGCCAATCCTGAACACCCTAAAAAGGAATTCTTCCACACTTTTCACGTTCTCCAATCGCCCGTATATGCTTCGAAGTATCCACCTGGATCATTCTTGTTTATTGCTATTGGCATTTGGTTAGGAAATCCATTCTTTGGGATCTGGATACAGGCCCTCGTCTTTGGGAATGCCATGCTCTGGGCCTGCTATGTCTTTTTGGGAAATCGATGGGCGCCAATTGCTGCCATAGCAGCAGTTCTCCAATTCTGCTTTGCAAACTATTGGGTTCTTAGCTATTGGGGAGGGCTTACGGCCGCTATCGGAGGTTGTTTGGCTTTTGGTGGTTTCTGGAAGTGTCTCTCAGCTTCAAGTATTGGCCGGAGACAAGCAGCTGTTTTTTGCGGGATTGGCCTAGTTCTCCTGATGATCACTCGTCCTTACGAGGGGCTTGTTGCAACAGCGAGCGCCTTCTCTACGTTTTATTGTGCGGCAATACTTATCAGAAAACATTCTTTTGCCAATATTTTTCAGCGATTCTTGCCTACTCTTTTCTTGGTAACTCTTGGGTTTATCTTCGTTTTATATTATAATTATACAATTACTAATAAACCCCTGCGCTTTCCGCAATCCGAATTTTCTAAGCAATATTTTAACGGTTCGCCAATCGTTTCGTCCAAGACAAAGAGATTTGTCTCTATCGATGTAGGTCAATTTAAATCATTCTATGATTATTACCTAAAGCCTAATGACATGTTTTATAAATTGGAAGATGGAGTAGTTAGAAAATCAAAAATGATTTTCAGTTTCTTTTTTTTCCATTACACGGGAATAGTAGTATTGCTCGCTATCCCATTGTGTTGGAGTCAAAAAGCTGGCTTTTTACTGCTTCCCATGATTGCCGCGTGGATTGCCGATGTTCTCATAGTGCCATTTATGCCTCACTACATAGCTCCGATAGCTCCAATATTTGTTATTCTTCAATTCCTATGTTTGAGAGCTTTAGTTTTAAGACTGCCAGAATATCGTTATAAAATATTAGTTTTCATTCTTTTGTTGCTTTGCATATTCATATTCCAGTTAAAACAAAGAATTAGCGTTCCTGAGTATATAAATTTTGACTTCTTGAAATTCGCTAATCAGCGTATGGACATAGAGTCGACTTTGAGGGAAAGTGACCAATACGATTGTGTGTTGGTGAGATATTCAACTTCGAGCAGCTATTTAACTGAATGGGTATACAACCTTTCTAATACCGATGAGCAGCATGTCGTCTGGGCTCACGATCTTGGTGAAAAAAATATTGAGTTGATGCAATATTATCCAGAGAGACGGTTTTGGAGGCTAACAGTTGGTGCAGGAAGTATTGATTTGCAGGAAATGCTTAATGAATGAAACTAGTCATAAGCGTGACCATGATTTCCACATGCTATTTATTTCGCCACTAGAAATGGATTCTTGATTCATTGCCCTGTTCCCTCCTTGTGAAATTGATCATTCAAATACCATGCTTTAACGAGGAGCAAACGCTTCCTGTTACTCTAAAACAATTGCCTCGAAAAATCGAGGGAATAGATCAGATCGAATGGCTTGTTATTGATGACGGCAGTACCGATAGGACTGAGCAAATTGCTCAAGAAAATGGGGTCGATCACATTGTTCGGCTACCTCGAAATCAAGGCCTTGCAAACGCCTTTAAGATTGGCTTGGAGGAATGCCTTGCCAGAGGGGCCGACGTGATTGTTAATACTGATGCGGATAATCAGTACGACGCGCGAGATATTCCAGTGTTAATCCAGCCGATCATAGACGAGGAAGCGGACTTCGTAATCGGAACAAGGCCTATTTCGGAAATTAAGGAATTTTCCTTTATAAAGAAACTCCTTCAAAAGTTGGGCACTTTTGTTGTTAGTTCCGTTAGCGGAGCTCCCACCGAAGATGCTCCAAGTGGGTTTAGGGCTATTTCAAGAATTGCAGCCCTTAAGCTGAACATCTTTAGCAAGTATACATATACACTCGAAACAATAATCCAAGCTGGCCAAAATGGGATTCTCATAAAATCTGTTCCGATTCGAGTTAATCCTCAAACTAGAGAATCGCGCCTTGTTAAGAATATTTTTTCATACGTAAAGCGATCCATACTTACCATTTTAAGAATATTCGTTGTTTATCGACCTCTTCGATTTTTTGCGACTATTTCGTTTGGAGTATTTATCTTAGGTTTTCTTCTTTCCTGCCGTTTTCTCTATTATTATCTGACAGGTGATGGCGATGGTAAGATCCAGTCGCTCATTTTGTCTGCAATGTTAATGGGATCGGGGATCTTGCTATTTATGGTAGCGCTCTTGGCTGACCTTGTAGCTGTTAACAGAAAATTGCTCGAAAAGCTTCAAGCTAAAATGCACGAGATAGATAGTAAAGTTTCCAGTCTTAAAAAGTAAATTGAATAAGAGCCATTGAACTGGAAATGATCTCTCCCAACTGCAAGAGAAGGCGCTCCAAAGCAAGATTCAGGACCCAAGGCCGCTCTGCCACTACAGGAACAGGTGAACTGTGGAAAGGACTATAGGCTTACTGAGGCATTTCAGAAGACTGTTTGTTCGGTGGGAATAATCCGCTGCATATTGCAGGGCCCCGACCATGATCAATCCAAGGAATCGAGACTGAAATCTCCGCGCCTGTTCACCCTGAGAATCTTAACTTAATGAAATCCAAGAAGATTGCGCTTTTCCCTAATCATCCGTCCCAAATCTGGGTTCTCAACCCTGTAGCAGATTTTCTAAACCAACAAGACGGAGTTGAGGTGATTTGGTTTATTCGCGACAAAGACGTTTCGGTAGATTTGGCTCGCAATTTGGAGATCAACGCCGTGGTCGTTTCTAGGGCTCGGACCGGATTCATTGGGAATGGAATCGAGCTCTTCATTAATGTTTTTAAGTGCGTCTATTACACTTTACGTTTTGGAATTGATGTTTGGGTTACTAAATATGGTTGTGGAAGTATGGCCGCATTTCTCTTGGGAAGAAAGGCAGTAGCGTTTAATGACGACGATGCGGATGTGGTTCCCCTTATCGCGGCCACATCCTACCCTTTTTCAAAGACTGTACTAGTACCTGAGCCCATTCGAATGAAAAAATACGAGGGAAAGGCTCAGCGTTATAATGCGAATCACGAACTTTTTTACCTTCATCCAAATCGGTTTCGACCAAATCCCAAGGTCTTGGAGGAGCTGGGTTTGGCTGATGGAGAGCCCTTTGGTTTAATAAGGCTCAGTGCGCTTGAGGCCCACCATGATGTCGGTGTGGAAGGGGTAAGTGGGGGTGTCGTTCGCGAGGTAATTGGACTTTGTAGTAGAATCGGATTCAAAGTTTTTATTACCAGTGAAAAGCCCCTTGAAAGGGAATTTGAGCCCTATCGACTCAACGTATCTGTGGAAAAAATTCATCACGTACTTTACTTTGCCCGATTTTTGGTAGGCGACAGCCAGACTATGATTGGCGAAGCGGCTGCGCTGGGGACACCTTCTTTTCGCCTTAGCGATTTTGGGGAAACGATCTCTTGTCATGAAGACCTTAAGAAACACGGTTTATCATTTGCCTACAAACCGCATTCTTGGAGGGAGATGCTAGACCAAATGGAAAGAGTGCTTTGCGATGAGGATTTTTACGAAACCCATAAGAAAAACCATGAGATGTTTCTCAAGGCTAAGATGGACCCTGTTCCTTGGTTCGCGGAGAAGGTTCTTGAGGTCTTAAGGGGTCATAATGTTCGACAACGTTCTAAAGGCCCGGAGTGACTAAGGATAATAAATACAAATGGCTAAAAACTGCCATTGCCGTATTGGTGATCGGAGCTTTCTTGTATTATCTCTACACCGTCAGAAGTGAACTCATTTCTGCTGCCAAGACCATTGAACCTCACGAAATCTTATTATTGTTTTTGTGTCTGGCGGTTCAGTGGGGAATACGGGCCTTTCGGGATCAGAGGCTGTTTTTTGCGGGGGGATATAGGCCGAATTGGTTTTTCATGTACTGGATGTTCAACGTGCAGATTGTGCTTAATCATCTACCTTTGAAAGCTGGAACACTTTCCTACGCTGGAGCTTTGAAAAGTTGGTTTGGAATTCGATATCAAGATTATTTGGTTTGTGTTTCCCAGCAGTATTTATCTCTCGCGACTGTTAGTGGCTTTTGCCTTGCATTTGCGCTGCCGTTCTTGCCGAGCAATCCATATTCTGCATTACTGGCATTGGCTGGTTTCGTCATAGGAGTTTTTTCTCTTTTACTAATGTTTATTAGCCGTCCGTTGCAATGGTTCGAGAGGTGGCTACCTAAAATTATAAATAATAATTCCCGTAAAGTCGCGCTTTTTCCTCGTAGCCCGGGAACAGCAATATTGGGCCTGGGGTTAACAGTTGGAATTCTTTTGATTATAGTGCTCCGAATGACCATCCTTTTTAGTTTTTTCAGTGTTGACCTGAGCATCTTGCCGGGCTTGGTGGTTTCATCGTCCCAGCAATTGAGTATCTTCGCCTCTATTACTCCAGGGGGGATTGGGATTTCGGAATCATTCGTGGGAGCTTCGTCTGCCCTATTAAAAATGGGTGCTTCCGTGGGTCTGATGGTGGCTTCATTAGATCGGTTCGCCGCTCTTTTTACTTCTACTTTGCTGGCAGTTTGCCTCGCTCCATTTCATGGCCAGGGGAAGCGGCAAAAAGGGGAATCTAATGCCAATCCAGCATAAGGCTTACGAATATAATAGTGCCCGATTTGTTGAAGGAGGTTCGATACTGGTTTTATATATGTGTCGATTTTTAACCCTCCGATATTCAATTTCTTCATTCTTGGAATCAGAAGAACTCAAAATTTACTGCCAATTTTTAAATGACCAATCCTAACCAGATCATCTTCATCCTAACCGATACCCAAGGAGCCAATGTAATTGGTTGCTATGGCCGATCAGAAATGCGGACTCCCAATTTGGATTGCCTTGCTGCAGAGGGGATTCGCTTCGATAAGGCCTACACTTGCCAACCTGTTTGTGGGCCGGCTCGTTCAGCTATTTTTACCGGATTGTACCCGCATTCCAATGGCGTGCTTGGGAATGACATGTCGCCTGTTTTAGATGCCAAAACGATTGGGCAGCGCCTGGCTACCAATGGAGTTCGGACTGGCTACATCGGAAAGTGGCACCTTGATGGAACTGACTACTTTGGGAATGGCTTATGTCCAGAGGGCTGGGATCCAGAATACTGGTTCGATGGACGTTGTTACCTTGATAGCCTTGCTGATGATAATGAGCGGGGGCTTTCTCGGGAAGTTCTCAAGTCCGAAGATATGGAGAAGCATGGGCTCGATGAGAATTTCACTATGGCTCATCGTATTGTCGATAGGGCAATTGATTTTATAAAGCGGTATCGGGAAGAGGACTTCTTTTTAGTCGTATCCATTGATGAGCCACATCATCCTTTTATTTGTCCCAAAGGTTTTCATGCGGCGTTTGAAGGATTTGATTTCCAATTAGGTCCCAATGCTTCTGATCCTTTGGAAAACAAACCACAAAGCCAGCGAGATTGGTCGAGACATACCGGATTATTTGATTCTCCCGAAACGGTTCACCGGAACGAACCATACTTCGCTTGCAATAGTTATTGCGACTATGAGATCGGGAGGGTCCTCCAAACGATTGAAGACGAGATTCCTGATGCTTTAACGATCTACACTTCTGATCACGGAGACATGCTTGGAGCTCATCGACTTAAAGGCAAGGGTCCCGTAATGTACGACGAGATTGCTAATATTCCTTTTATTGTAAGATGGAAAGGTGTTGCACCTGAAGCCACTGTATTTAAGAATCCGATATCTCACATAGATCTCGTCCCCACTTTTCTTGAATTTTATGGACTGGAATGTCCCGAAATACTACAGGGCGACTCTCTGTTACCACTTTTTCGAGACCCTGGTGGATATAGTCGCGATGCTGCGTTTATTGAGTTCAATCGCTTCGAGCTCGATCACGATGGATTCGGGGCGTTCTCGCCCATCCGCTGTATCGTAACGGAAAGATTTAAGTTGGCTCTGAATCTATTGGATATCGACGAGCTTTATGACCTGGAAGCAGATAGGGGCGAGATGGTCAATCAAATCGAAAATCCAGAGTATCGAGAAATTCGTGACACTTTGCACGACAGTATTATTGTCTGGCAGGATCGCACTCGTGATCCAATGCGGGGACCTCACTGGAAAAACCGAAGTTGGCGAAACCAGGGTTCCTTGTCTTGGGGAGGGCCGACTCGGCCACGTCCGTTCGATGGCTATAACCCTCACACCCTTCTCTACGATACTGCCGAAAAAATCGATAAGCTCGTTTATGATAAACACTAAGGACTGAGCTAGGTTTTTCTGCATTTGTTTGCCGAGGATGAACGTTGGACCGGGTATGCCTACCTTTACTCGGACTTTGTTATTGGTTTCTACAGTTTTGTTGGCAGTTGATACCAAGCTTTCTGGTGATACACGTTTTGAAAGTGGGGCGAAACGTGTGGCGTTGCTAGAGCTTTATACATCTCAAGGTTGCAGCAGTTGTCCACCGGCTGAGAGTTGGCTAAACGGATTTGAGAATGATCCTAGGCTCTGGAAGACTGTGGTTCCGGTAGCTTTTCATGTAGACTACTGGGATCGCCTAGGATGGGAGGATCCGTTTGCTTCAGAGGCTTACACTAAACGTCAGTACCGCTATCGCCAAACGGGTGGTATCGATTCTGTCTATACGCCCGGATTCGTTTTAAATGGTAAAGAATGGAGAGGCTGGTTTAATCGATCTGACCTGAGGATTTCTAATGAAAATACTGGGAATCTGTCAGTATCGATCGAAGATGGCAATATTCTCGCTACATATTCGGATTTCAATGACGAGCATCGTTTAAATATAGCGTTGATGGCAATCGGTTTGCAAACTCATGTCAAAAGTGGCGAAAATCGAAATCGGAATCTCAAGCAATCTTTCGTGTCGCTTTCCCATGGCTTGTATTTTCCGGCGAAAGGCAGTTGGCGTGTTCCACTCCCTTCAATCGATACAACTGGTTCGCAAAAGGTAGCTATTGCCGTTTGGATTACCTCCGCCAGTGGCTTTGAACCTATTCAAGCGACGGGTGGTTGGCTACCCGAATATCTATTTGATTAAACTTTCTCTAGAATTTTCAATACGGATTCGTATTCTTTAAGAACTCTGCCCTCGTACCTTTCTTGTATTAGTTTTTCAATACCTTCGAATAGAAGAATCCTGTTTTGGTCTGGCAGTGAGATATGATCAGAATATGTGTTTAGCAAATCGAGATACTCTTTGGCCTGGTATTCAATATTCCATTGATAGTTTCTTTCGTAAGCTAATTTGAAATATTTTTCGCGATACAAATTCGCTGAATTACGGTATTCCTTTGCTATTGGCGAATAGTACTTGTTGTACACTGCTTGCGATTCCTTGAAGAAACCGCGTTCTTTATTAATGTGCCGATTGGAATAGATAGCGAGATAGCCGTTATTCTTCAAAAGAGAGGCAGCTTTTTTGTAACCAATTTCTGGATCTATCCAATGAAAGGCTGTCGCTGATATTATCAGATCGAATTTTTCCTTGCCGTTCCATTTTTCAAATTCCGCCCGAATAAACTCAGCATTCTGCTGTTCTCGGAATTTCGTCTGAGCATAGGCGATCATATCTTCGCCTAAATCGATACCCGTTAGTTTATAGCCTTTTTCAATAAACGGCTTTGAAGCTTGCCCGGTTCCGCAACCCACATCCAATATTCTCGACGTGTGTTTGAGTCCGCAGATTTCAACTACATCTTCTACCAATGCCTCCGGATAGGCGGGCCTGATTTGATTGTAGAGGGCTGGATCGTTGTTGAAGGTTTTCTTGGGAGAGTGTTTCCTCTGAGCAGTCTCATTGTTCATTTGGATACCTGTCTTTGTATTCCACAGCTCGATAAAAGACGGTCTTATCCATGCTCAAACTAAATTTAACGTCTCCGCTATTGAGTGATTCGGGCTTACTCAAATGTTGGAACCAATTTCGTAAGTCATAACTCCGTTCTATACCCGCAACATGTGAGTGCGAAACATCCCGTACAACAATCTCAATATGGCTTTCACCGAAAACGGCTTCGTAGGGAATCACGCTCTTCGTTTCGATTTCAGTTAATAGATAGCTTTTTATATATAAGTTGAATGGGCCTTCCAAACCTATGCATATGATCTGACCCTGATTATTTATACTTCGAGCCGACATCAATTTTTTGTCGAAGGAAGTAGCGAGTAATTCATTTAAATCTTTTACTCCATATTCCTGATTCCAAATAGCTGCATTGTTTTCAATTTTTATATTTACACTGGGAGGAGATATTCCGACGGCCGTACCTAAATTATTAATACGTTCAGCTAGAAACGATTCCGGATTGATTGTTCCTGTCATTCCTATTCCGTATACATTTGTAGCAGACACAAGGTCCAAAGTGGCTACTGATTGGCCTAAATCATTTCCATCTATGTAATTTCGAGTTTGTGCCAAACTTAGTGCTACAGATTCATGTATAAATAATTCACCGTCTTTTATATTCATTGGATGGAAAACATTTTCGTCCTTCTGATACCAACCATGGAGCGTTCCTCCATTTGAAATAAATACTGGATACACATTCTCCGTCGGAAAAGGATACGTGCTATCTTGAAATGCCGTTACTATCCCATCTTTGTAGAAATGGGGTTCGCCACGACACATGAAAAGCACAATTCCTTCGTCTGATACTCCTCTTGTAACGCATCGTTGTTCGTTTACAGAGATTAAAGTTGCATTGGTTGACCCAGGAAACCACACGATGGCATCGCCGCGCGACGACTCTCCGGTGACAACCCCTCTATTATTCATATTATAGGGATAGACGATTTCCCCCTCGTATTGGATAAGTTGCCAGTCTTCTCCCCTTTTCTTGTAGTGAGCTCCTCCACAAGCGAGTATCACAATGTCGCCATTATCGTTGATCAGATATGTGTATCCGCTGCTGTCGCAACCTTCTGGCAAGATTAGCTCTTCGATTCGGTACTGAGGTATAGCAGCCTTTAAATAGATTAGCGAAAGAGAGATGTGCAGAAGTAGCAGAAGAACTCGGGAGGGTTTGGGAGTCATAAACGTATCCTTTGAAACGTCCAAAGAGTACCAAAAAGTCTCCGAAAGACTGCCTCAGACCCCTCAGACAACACACACTTTTCCTGTATTTCTAGATGACTGGATCTATCTCTTTCAATCAGAAATTAGGTCGTTAACTAGCGAGAGATTTGCTGGCGAGCTGTTTTGCAGCCGCAACTCTTCCCGCTAGTGCAACCCCCAGATTTCCTTGAACGCCCTGAGAACGCGAACCTTTTCAGAAGGAATAAACTTGCCAATAGAAATAATGACAAAACTATCATGATTTCTATTGTTTGGGCCATTTTCTGAAAAATCCTATTTGACTTCGGCTAATTTAGACTGAAACTCGATCTCAACAAGCGAATTTGCAACAACAATTCTGATTTGAAAACGCTAAACGATTTAAACCAAGGACAGACCGCGAAAATCGGTTCTTACAAGCCCGCTTTTACGGCATCTCGTCGTCTTATGGAGCTTGGTTTATTGCCGGGCGTTGAAATTCGCTTTATTAAATCTGCTCCGCTCGGCGATCCTATTGCTGTAGACGTTGATGGTCGTCAACTCAGTCTGCGCCGGGCAGACGCCGCCCAAATCCTTGTCCAATCGGCCTAGCGGGACATTTGGATCGCCGTCCACGTGTCTCCCGATTTTCAGACTGCTCCAACAGCTCAAAGTCTCAGTAGGATAGCTCTGGTCGGCAACCCGAATACGGGCAAAAGCACGCTTTTCAATTGTCTCACTGGTCTCCGCCAGAAGGTCGGCAACTATCCTGGCGTAACGGTGCAGCGTAAGGTCGGCCGGACGCTCGTTGACTCAACGGAAGTCGAAATAGTTGATTTGCCAGGCACTTACAGTCTTGCTGCTACCTCGCCTGACGAGCGGGTCGTAATTGATTCCCTTCAGGGGGATGTGGAGGGTCTGGACCGCCCCGAGTTGGCTTTATGCATCGTTGACGCCACGAATCTGCAGCGAAATCTCTTCCTGGCTTTTCAAGTTGGCCAGCTCGGATTGCCCATGGTTTTGGCCTTGAACTATTGGGACTCAGCTAAAAAGAGGCGGATACAGGTTGATGTTGAAGGGCTCGAAAAAAGACTGGGCATACCTGTCGTGCCGATTTCCGCCTCTCGAGCTGAAGGGGTTGAGGACCTTAGAAAGGCGATGGGAAGAGCGCTTAAAGACAAGCCCCTCCTAAGATCTCCAGACTTTCCTGCTGCTATTCCAGAGGCCGTTTTGCAGGCCCGTTCAGCTCTTTCGGAGGGTGTTGAAGAGCGTTTGTCCGATGCGGCCGTCTTGAGAGGAATTTTTGATGGCGACGATCGAGTCTTTGAACGAGCAGGGGCATCGGATTCCCAGATTAGAGAGGTCTTCAGTCTTTCAAAAAAAGCCCTCTTCCAAGGTGGGTTAAATCCTGCCAATGCCGAGGCAGTTCTTCTGTATCAGCATATCAAAGACACTATTGAGCCGTGTATAAATAAAGGAGACGGCGCCCAGTTGGATGGCAGCGAATCTATAGATAGTCTGCTAACGCATAAATTTTGGGGGCTCATTGCCTTCCTTTCCCTCATGTACCTCGTCTTTCAATCGGTATACAGTTGGGCTGGTCCTTTCATGGATTTGATTGATGGCGGCAAGGCCCTTATCCAAGATGGCGTTTCTTCGCTACTTGAATCTTGGCCCATGATCCAAAGTCTGGCTACAGACGGCATTATCGAAGGCGTCGGAGCGGTGGTGATCTTTCTTCCGCAGATTCTTATCCTATTCTTCTTCATAGCTTTGTTGGAGGATACTGGATACATGGCTAGAGCCGCCTTTCTCATGGACAAGCTATTCAGCTGGTGTGGACTGTCCGGCAAAAGTTTCGTCCCTTTGTTATCCAGCTACGCATGCGCGATTCCAGGGGTTATGGCCACTCGAACGATCCAGGACCCCAAGGCGCGTCTCGTTACGATTCTGGTTGCGCCTTTCATGAGTTGTTCCGCTCGTCTTCCCGTTTACGTTCTAATGATAGGAGCGTTCATCGAACCAAAGTACGGAGCGGCTATCGCGGGAATGGTTCTTTTCGCTATGCACTTTGTCGGCCTGTTGGTTGCCATGCCGTTTGCGTACCTGATGAATAAATACATCTTGAAGACGCCGCCTCAGCCTTTCCTTCTGGAACTGCCTAGTTATCAGATCCCTAAAGTGCGTGATGTATTTCTTCGCATGTACAATCAGGGTAAAGAGTTTGTGGTCAATGCTGGCACTGTGATTTTCGCCATCACCATTGTTATTTGGGCTTTGCTTTATTTTCCTCGACTGGACTCTGTAGCCGATGCTGCTCGAACTGATTTTCTTAGCCAAGTTGCAGCTGATCGAGGCGTTTCCCTGGAAGCTTCGATTGGCCTAGTCGAGAGCGAAGAGACTTTGCAGCAGGAACTCGAACATGCAGTTGCCTCCGCCTACATTGAACAAAGCATAATGGGGCGTATGGGAAAAGCCATACAGCCCGTTTTCGACGCTGCTGGATTCGATTGGAAAATCACGGTTGGAGTCATAGCGAGCTTCCCAGCGAGAGAGGTGATCATCTCCACTCTTGGAATTATCTACAGCCTCGGTGGGGATGTGGATGAAGAAACGGGAAGTCTGCGCGATAGTTTGGTGCATCAAACGTGGTCGAATGGCCCTAGAGCAGGGCAACCGATTTTCACTATTCCCGTCGTCGTTGGCATCATGGTGTTCTTCGCCCTTTGCCAGCAGTGTGGAGCCACCTTAGCCATCATTGCTCAGGAAACCAGCTGGCGATGGGCTGCGGTTTCATTTGGATTTATGACGCTACTTGCCTGGCTATCATCGATCCTGATTTATCAGATTGGAACGAGTTGGTTTTAGCTTTCGCTATCTCTAGCGCTAGATGGATGACGCAAAAAAGCCAGCGCCCTCCCAAACGCTGGCTTCAAAACCTAGGAGTACTAAGTTTTTGGTTACGGAAGAATCACAGCATCAATTACGTGGATAACTCCGTTTGTGCCGAAAGCGTCCGTTTCAATTACATTAGAACCGTTAACCGCTACCCCATCTCCTACGCTAACGGTTAAATCATTGCCTTCTAGTAGGGAAGGAGCCACATTGTCCCCCGCCACTAGGTCAGTCGACGCGATTTGCGAACCAATCACGTGCAAAAGAAGAATGTTGGTCAAAGTGACCAGCCCTTCTTCGGCCAGCAATGATTCCAGCGTTCCCTCTGGCAGTGCAGCAAAGGCGGCATCGGTCGGAGCGAACAAAGTGAATGGTCCATCTCCTGCCAAGGCTGCGTCCAGGCCTGTTGCGGTTAGAGCTGTATTTAAAATCGTGAACTCTGCGCCAGATCCAGCTGCATTGCTTAGGCCTTGAGAGAGCGTTACGAGTGGAGTGTCGTATACCTCAAGCAAAACGAAGCCAGCTTCGTTTGCATTGGCCTGAGCCGCATAGGCCCCTGGATCCAATGTTGTCAAATAGGCCGCCTCTGCTGGGTCGCTCGGCGCGAAACCGGTTAAGGCTGCGGCGAACGAATTGGGCGCTGATTGCCAGTCGTCCAAGTCGCCTAGGATGTTCCCTTCCACGTCGATTACCAGCACTCCAGGATCGCTTACCCCATTAACTCCCTGGAGGCTGGGACCCGTCGCTCTTACCAAAACGCGTTGAGACGTATCTGTGATGACGATTCCCGATAGAATGAAGGAATCACCTCCATTTGCGGGGTCAATGAACGCTCTGGTAGAGATGTTCGCTATGTCCGCAGTGGCTAGGTTGGTTACGGCTAAGGCTAGAGCCGCCGTGGCTCCTTTGTAGATCGTTTTTATCTTAGTCATTTCAGTCGATGTTTAGTTTTTGAAGTAATTCGTTTATGAACTAATCGGTTGATTAGCGACTCAATGACCATTCAAACTAGGTTTATGTTTCAATATGAACAGCAAATAAATAATTATAAATGATTCAAAAACGTTTCATTAATCACTGGCAAATATTGCGAAACATACTCCGCGAGGTTTCAAAAACCTTCGACAGCCTAGAAACTTCCAGCTCCTTCTTGCGGGCTGTAGTTCTAGTTTGTCACTTAGGCGCCTATTTTCTGCCTTAACGTTTGTCCTTGGCGTAAATCGACACTCGGGCTTCGCGATCCCCGATAATTTCTTTGGCCCTTTTCAAGGCCTTTGCTGTGGAGAGGGTGGGGTTGCTCTCCTCGTCGGGAAAAATGTTATCCTCGCCGATCACCGCATCCAAATCGGAATTGGCAAGTATACGCATGGTATCCGGTCGTACCTCGCTCACGAGCAAAGCGCGTTCCTGCTCGTTCATGTACTTTATCAGCTCTTCCAAGGCCATGCAGCTTGTTGCGTCCAGGTTATGGGCATTACGTAGTTTCATCACCACTACCTTCAGATTCGGGTCTTCGCATACGCGGCGCATTTGATTGCGAAAGAGTTCGGCAGCGCCAAAGAAAAGCTCGCCCTCCACGTGTACTATGGAGACTTCCGGATCGTTCCGTTTCTCTTTGTCTTCGAGCTTGCCCAGCTGTCCTTCTTTATCGAATTTATACTCCACGATTTCCGGAGCTGCGACCTTCTTGATAAAAAGAGCGATAGAACAGGCCGTGCCTACATAGATAGCTTCGTCCAGAGGTCGAACCAAACCTGTAATAAATGTAACGAAAAAGGTAATACGATCCGACATCGTGGTCTTCGTTACCATCCTGATTTGATGCCGGTTAAGAAGCGATATGCCGATTGTGATGACGACCACGCCTAGCGATGCGCTGGGAATGTACTTGATATAGCTCCCCAATAAAATGGCTCCCGCTAGGACGATCAGGCCCGAATAGAAACTGGAAAGGGGCGTTTGGGCGCCGCTATTAGCGTTGAGCTGGGAGCGGGTGAGGGAGCCCGAAGCGGCCATGCCGGAAAGCAAACTGCAGCCAATGTTAGCCATGCCAGCGCTGAGCATTTCCTGATTGCTATTCAATCGATCGCCCTCTCTGGCTGCTAGCGACTTGCCGATGGAATTGCCCTCCAGCACGCAGAGCAAGGCTATGGCTACCGCTGGTTTTAACAAAACGTCGATCGAGTCGTACGAGACAGATGGAAACGAAAATCCCCAGTCCGAGGCCTTGATTTCCTTCAGCAAGTCAACCTCGAATCCTGGTACTTGTTGTGCTGCTACAAACGCGAGAAGCGAGGAAAGCAGCAACGTTATCGCTACATTAGGGAGAGCTTTGAAATAGCGGTTGAGCAGATAAAATATAGCAAACGTTGCTAGGCTGAGAACGAGGGAAGGCCACTCCGTTTCGAGAATGTGCCGAGCCGTGTAGTAGAAAGCGTAGATGAAGATGGATGCGTCCTTCTTTTCAGCTGGGAGCAAATCGAATCCGAGGGTGCGACGCAATTGGTTGGCGATGATGAGCACGGCAGCCGCTGTTATGTAGCCCGTAATCACCGTCCGCGAAATGTACCGGATCAGGTTGGCTATTCTCGCGTAGGCTCCGATGACTAGAATAATGCCGACCAGCAGGATGAGTAGTGGAAGTTGACTAACTGCTTGGCTGCCGGTAAGGCCTAGAGTGGCGAAAGACGTGAAGACCATGGCTGCGGTGGCGTTGGTCGGTCCGAGAACGATGAATTTCGATCCCGCGAAAAACATTCCGATGATCGAAGCCACTGCGGAGCCAAAAATGCCGTACGACAAAGGAAGGCCGGCTATAACCGCGTAGGCCATGCCTTGGGGGAAGGCCAGCAGGGCGACATTCAACGCGGCGATCGCGTCCCCTCTGAATTTTTCCTGACTATAGCCACGAACCGTTCTCGGCAGGGGAAAAAACTCCAACGCGTTTGGATCGCTGGATCGCCGCCTAGGCTTCGATTTGCTTGAGGCCACCGTGTCAGACATGAGGAGGCAAAGGTTCTTGAGGTCCCTGAAAATAAGGCCAGCAAAATTTGCCTCCGTCTTCTTGCATTGTAGACTTTAGCACTGGGACGTAAGAGATTGGATTTTATGAAGACCGCCTTAAATCGATCAGAGTCACAGTCAGATGCATCGCGCGCAGTTCGACTCTATCTGTTTCTGGCTAACAACAAGGTTGTTCTGATTAGAAACGCTAGCGGTCTTCTGGACACGCCGTTTTCAGCTGCCAACGAGCTGAGTCTTCATGGGGGCCTCGCTGAATTAGGCGATATTCGTCCCGTCAAAATTGGCAAGTCTCATGAAAGAGAGGTGTTCTTCGCCAGTGTTTCGGAAGCGCTGTTGGAAAACGAGTCGAGCGAATTCTCGGCTTTTACGCTGAACCGTATGTACGCGCTAGCTGAGAAATCGTCAGAGCTGGAGGATGAATTTGCTGAAGACCTTCCTTTCATCAAACAGAACGCGATTCGCATTCCCTATTTATATTTCCAAGAAACCGACTACATATATCGTTTCAGAGCTGAGAGTCAGAGGAATAGAAATGTATATCAAAGCGACGAAAGCTCGATCGCTTTGTATCACAGCAAGCTTTGCGATGCGATCAAAACGCTAAAGCGGACTAAGGAGCGCTCCGCGACCTCTCCCGCCATACTCGATTTTGGCGCTACGCAATACCTCCTTCCAAGCCACTTCGGCTTTTGTCTTGGCGTGCAAAACGCTATTGAGCGAGCGTACGAAACCATTGCGGAAAACCCGGACAAGCGTGTTTTCATGCTTAGCGAGCTGATTCACAATCCATTCGTTAACGAAGATCTTAGCAATCGAGGATTGAAATACCTTCAAAGCGACAAAGGCATACCTCTGCGTGATCCTAATTCAGGTAGTTTCTATTGGGATACGCTACAGGAGGAAGACATTGTTATCATTCCAGCTTTTGGGGCGCGCGATGAGGATAAGGTGAAGCTTATCGAGCGTGGGCTGCCCATCAATCAATATGATGCGACCTGCATGCTGGTAGAAAAAGTTTGGAAGGCCGCCAAACGGTATGGGCAGCAAGGATACACCGTTATCATTCATGGAAAAGCAGAGCACGAAGAGACAAAGGCGACTTTCTCAAATAGTTCCATCTACGCTCCCTCGCTCGTTATTCGCGATCTGCGCGAAGCTGAGCTTCTGCGGGACGTGATCCTGGAAGAGAATCGAGAAACGCAATACGAACTCTTCCAGCCACTAGCCCATCGAGCGTCGCCCGGCTTTTGCCCCAGTCGTGACCTGCAACGCTTGGCCTTCGTCAATCAGACCACTCTTCTGCGCAACGAGACGCTAAAGATTATCAACTTTATGCAAGAGGCTTTGATCGAGAAGTTCGGCAAAGACAGGATCGAGGAGCACTTGGCCATGAGCAGCAAAGGCGATACGCTTTGCTACGCGACCCAGGTGAATCAGGACGCTCTCTCAAAGGCTTTGCAGGAGGAAATCGACGTCGCTTTGGTGGTCGGTGGTAAGAACAGTTCGAATACGTTTCAGCTATTTCGTCTCTGTCAGGATTCCTTTGGCGATAGAGCTTTCTATATCCAGTCCGAAGCGAATATCGTTTCCAAAAACCTGATTAACCATTTCCTCTTTCCCTGCAATCCAGGCGATCCAAAACAAGGCCGTATGGAGGAGCGTTCTTTCCTTCCTAAAAAAAAGCGTCACCGCATTCTCATTACGGGAGGAGCCTCCTGCCCCGATGGTATCCTGCAGCAGATCATCGCTCGAATAAATAGTTTCTTCGATGAGAAGGACATCAAAGATCTGGATACGGTGATCACAGAACTAGGAGGATGATTTTTAGAAACGACGAAACACACTAAAATCACGAACAGGGGTTCAATATTATTCAAAAACTTTCGTGTAATTGCTACGCCATCTCCGCTTCACTACGTCGTGCGTTTGGTTGATGTCGTTTCACTCGGTACGTTGTTAAAGAAAACTTATCCCTATTCTTCTATTTCGATCTGTAGCGTTATCGCCGCCGTCTCTTTGGGAGCATAAAGAGCATTCAGCACTTCGAACTCTAACTCGATTTCGTCCACTTTCTTGCCTGTTTTCATCAACAGGTACGTATCCTCTGCTACTTGAGCTGCATCCTGATAAACTCGGGTGCGATCAGGATTGGGAATGTCTTCCAGATACGGCTGGTATTCCAGATGTTCGGTAATCGCCATAGTGTCCAGCCCATCTCTCAACGCTTCCCCAAACTCGAATCCTAGGCCATACGTGACCATCCGAAAATACCGAAAGCGTATGCGGATCCAGCGAAAGCGTCAGTTATCCCTCCGTATCCGGAAGCACGGTCTTTCGAGCTTCGTCTTCCGGCGGATTCGAAGCTTTGCCGTGACCAAAAGCAAAGCTGCACCCTGTTAGGCAAACGAAGAATAGGGCTGTGGCTTTCATAAGCTGCTTCAGAGTGACTATACATCCGATCCTTTGGATTCCAAAAAGGAATCGCGCCAGTCCTGCGACGCCTTGTTTTATAAATTGCGGGGTTGTAATACATGAGCGTTTCCATTCTAGAGTTTCTCCTTAAGAAATTTTCTAGATTTGATTTGAGCTTTCAGCTCATTGAATTAGTTTTGCTAAAATCACAAAATAAATTAATAAGATTGGCTAATTCGATAACGCCTCCTTAGAATTCATATTTTTATGAAAGCCAAAAACTTACTGGGAGCTTGCCTTGGCTTGTCGGCTTTCCTTTTAGCTACTTTCAATTCATTACCAGGCCTTTCGTTGGCGGGAAGCATCGCTTTGGGAATCTTTCTTTTGGCGGCGATCTTTTGGATTCTGGAGCCGATCCCGATCTACGCGACTTCGATGTTGGTGATCCTTCTGCAGGTCATGCTGCTGAGCAGCCAGGGGTTTGTATTTTCCGTTCGCTCTGCTCCTACGGTTACGGTCAAGGAAACGACGGGTGAATTTGATTACCTCGTACCTAGTAGCGTCATCAGTAGCGAAGGACTCGTGTATCAGAAAAATGCGGACAATGCGATTATTCCACTTGTTATTGAAAGACTGAATATTGCCAACGCGGAATGGGTGACCATTCGTTCTGAAGAGCTTGATGTGGCGCTTCCTCTCATCGCGGATGCCAACCATCGGGCAATAACGGGTCAGGCTTATTCGTATTCGAAATTCTATGCCACTTTGGCCAGTCCCATTATCATGCTTTTTCTGGGAGGTTTTGCTTTGGCGGCGTCTGCTGTGAAATTCGGCCTAGACAAGAATCTGACTCGGGTTCTCCTAAAACCCTTTGGCAGCAAGCCTTCCTCGGTTTGCCTCGGCTTGATGGTTTGTACCGGCGCCCTTTCAGCCTTCATGAGCAACACGGCTACCACTGCCATGATGATGACGGTTGCTCTGCCCATTGTCGGAAGCCTTTCTCCTAAAGATCCATTCCGCAAGGGAGTCGCCTTGGCTATTCCTGTCGCGGCAAATATCGGAGGTATCGCCACGCCTATCGGAACACCGCCCAATGCCGTGGCCCTGGCCGCTTTGCGAGATAGCGGTATTTCTCTATCCTTCTCGTCGTGGATGATTATGGCGACCCCCTTTGCCGCGATTCTGCTTTTAATTTCCTGGCGCTTGATCTTGAGCCTATTCAAACCGCAAACGGATCGTTTCGAAATAGCGATTCAGGGAAAATTTCAAACCAGTCCCAAAGCGATTATCGCCTATCTTGTATTTGCTGGAACCATACTAATGTGGCTTACGGAAGCGATGCATGGCATTTCCACCAGCATGGTGGCTTTCATACCGGTTGCTCTGCTGCCCGCTTTTGGCGTTCTGGATAAAAAAGATATACGCGGTTTTTCCTGGGAAGTGCTTTGGCTAGTGGCTGGCGGGATTTCGCTTGGACTTTCCATGAAGGATACGGGACTGGCCAGCTGGCTGATTGGACAAATCTCCTGGCAGAGCTTCGGTGGAGTTGGCGTCGTCATCGCCTTCGCCCTCGTGGGTTATGTTTTGTCGAACCTCATTTCCAATACAGTGACGGCGACCATCATCACCCCACTCGCCATAACCGTTGGCGCGACGCTCAGCGTTAGTGGAGACTTCAATTTAGTTTCAGGGATCGTGGCGATAACGGTTATCGTCAGTTGTTCCATGGTCCTCGCCATCTCCACTCCGCCCAACGCCATCGCCATGAGCTGTGGCATCATAGAAACCAAGGATCTCGCTCGAACAGGATTGCTCGTCGGAGGAATCGGAATAGCCTTAGCTATCGTAATGCACCTGATTTATTGGCCACTGCTAATGTAAGATTTTCAATCCCGAAGTATTGATTTTTAGAACCGCAAATGAACGCTAATGGACATAAATTTAATAACCACGGAGATCACGGAGTTTTAGGTTTTAGGATTCCGATAAGATCATTTTTCATAGCCTTCATTTATCGAAAATATCCGCGTTTATTAGCGTTCATTAGCGGTTCAAATCCCTCACCCCCAAAATCTCATGAGCAAACTATATATAATGTGCGTCGACGATGAGCCCGAAGTGCTCGAAGCGGTCGAGCGCGATCTGGCATTCTTCGAGGATGTCTTTCCACTCGAGGCAACCTCTTCCGCTAGCGAGGCAAGGTCCGTCCTCGAACGTATTGAAGCTAGAGGAGACGAACTTGCCGTTATTTTCTGCGATCATGTGATGCCTGGAGAGACAGGCGTTGAATTGCTGGAATGGATGGAGACTACTGAGGCTTTCGGAAATACGAAGAAAGCCTTGCTCACAGGACAGGCTGGTTTGGATGCGACTATCCAAGCCGTCAATAATGCGAACTTGGACTTTTATATCCAAAAACCTTGGACAAAAGAAAATCTGCTTTCGACAGCTCGTGACCTGCTAACCCAATACGTTTTAGAGAGCGGCAAGAACCCCTTGCCCTACATGTCGATGCTCAACGCTGAAGCGGTAACGAAAGCCATGCACGAGAGTGGTCTGGTTTCCGACGAGTAGCATTGCTTCTAATTGAAATGGATACGCGGCAGACCGATTTGCAGACAGAGATAGTGGGGAAACTTCTTGAGGAGCTTCCTGAAACCGGTCGATCCATTCTATCCTTTAGGCCGGGGGAAACGATTGTTGCCGAGGGTCAGCCGAACAATCGACTTCTCATCCTCTCGGAAGGCGAGGCCAAGCTCTGCAAGTATGACCAGGACGACTTTCTGGTCGAGGCTGACGCCTTCGGCCCTGGTTCCATTCTTGGGCTAACTTCATTCTGGACGCGGCGACGCGTTTTCGCGACCATCGAGTCGGCTAATCACACGCGATGCATCGCTATCACGCGTCCTGTATTTGATAAACTGGTACGTGACCATCCTGAATTTCGCGACTTGATCCAGGATTTGTTCGTTAGCAATCTTTCGCGGCGTTATCGCCACCTTGTCGAGTCGCTAGTGGAACGTTCTCGTTTGGAGCGACAGCTGAAGGAAGAGCATAATCACTTGCGAGAAACGCTTCGACAGTTGGAGGAAACGACCAACCGTCTCATTAATCAGGAAAAACTGGCGACCATGGGGCAACTGCTGGCGGGGATTGCTCACGAAATAAACAATCCTGTAGGAGCCCTCTTGCGTAGCGTTGAAACCGCTGAGGAAATGCTCCTGCAAATGGTCGATGCTGCCAGCAACGAGGATGACCAAGTCATGATACGCGAAGGTCTGGCCTGTCCTTTTTGGAGTTCGGAGGATAAGCGAGCGCGTATGGAAAAATTGGAGTTAAAGATGCCTGATACGCCTCGGAGCCTTTTGCGCAGACTGGCTCAGTTATCTGACAAAGCCCAAAAACTGATCGAGCCTTTCTTGGCGAGCGAAACTGAACGCAGTCGATTGCTTGCAATCTATGATCTGGGGATTTGTTTTCGTGGGGCTGGTATTGCCGCTACCCGTATTGAAAGTATTGTTAGAGGTCTAAAGAACTATGGTCGTAGCGTATCCACAAATTGGAGTGATGCCAATCTAGTTGATGGTATCAAGGACACGCTTACCGTTTTGAATAACCGCCTGAAACGCTACGATCTCATTCTTAATCTAGAGGAGTTGCCGACGGTTTCTTGCAATTTGGGCGAGATGAATCAGGTCTGGACGAATCTTCTGGTCAACGCGATGGACGCTACATCAGAGGGTGAGAGCATTCGAATTTCTAGCTCTGTTGAGGACAATTCGATTGTGATACTCATCGAGGATGGAGGATCAGGCATCGAGGAGTCCAAGTTGAAAACCGTTTTCCAGCCAAACTATACCACGAAAAATCAGAGTGGTTCTTTTGGCTTGGGACTCGGATTGTCGATTTCCCATGATATTATCGAGAAACATGGAGGTTCGATTCGAGCTGATCGATCGAAAGACCTGGGTGGGGCGCTTTTTGAAGTTAAATTGCCGATACAATAGATATGAGCGATGTCTTAAAAACGATTCGAACAGAAGACATTGAAAGCATGCTCAAAGCGGCTAGCGAAAGCCCAAGGCTCCGCAGCCATAAAAATCTTCATGATAGTCTAGAAGATTCGCTCCAGCGTCTGCTCGTTGCCGTTAAACGGGGATCTTATTTCCGTCCTCATAAACACGAGTATAAATTCGAAACCCTACTTTGCCTACGAGGCCGCATGGATGTTCTCATCTTCGAAGATTCAAGTAGGCTCAAACAAAGAATTACGATTGATCCGAGTGAAGCTGTAGTGGTTCTTGAGATACCAGCGAACACTTGGCATACGTTAATCTCGCTTGATGACGAGGCAGTTTTCTTCGAGACGAAACCTGGACCTTACGACGCTAAGCATCCGGCCGATTTTGCCGCTTGGGCTCCCGAAGAAAATCCGGGATCAGAAGTGGTAGCAGCGTTTTTGCATAAGCTGACCAATTTGAGTTCCGGTGAGATGGCGCGTTGAGTTGCTACTAAATCGACGATTAGCCATTCGGCGAGCTCATGACAAACGATCGCTGCTACAATTGAATATTGAATTTTCGATTGCCTTCGACGCTTAGTTATTTTTCGAGAAAGAACATGCCGATCTACGAGTTCTATTGCCCCGACAATAATAAGATCTACTCCTTCTTGGCCAAGTCACTGTCTTATCAGGACAAAACGCCAAAATGTCCGGAAAATAGCGCTTACAAGATGGAGCGTCGCGTCTCTGGATTCGCTTTTATCGGCAAGGCTAAGGATCCCTCGGAAGAAGATCCGCTTGACGATGTGGATGACGCTAAGATGGAGCGTGTGATGGCCGAACTCGAACGCGATATGGCTGGTTTCGACGAAGATAATCCTGACCCCAAGCAGATGGCCCATCTGATGCGCAAGATGTCTGATTTGACGGGTCAGAAACTGCCAGGAGAAATGGAGGAAATGATGAGTCGGTTGGAGTCAGGGGAAGATCCTGAGGCTTTGGAAGAGGAGTTTGGCGACGCGATTGACGAAATGGGAGACGATTTGGGTTTGGAAGGCGCGGACGCGGCTTCCAAGCTGAAGCGCTTGCGAAACAAAATGCTAGGTCCGCAACGAGATCCGAATTTGTACGACATGGCTGAGTATTGCGATTGAATTTCTGCATGGCTTTCTTTTTAACCCAGCGAACATGAGCGCTCTCATTCTTGACGGAACAGCCTTAGCCAAGGAGATTCGGGCGGATCTCAAAGAACGCGTTAAGCGAATTAAAGAAGCGACGGGAGATCAGACTCCGGTTTTGGCAACGATTCTAGTGGGCTCCGATCCGGCTTCTGAAGTCTACGTGAACATGAAGGGAAGGGCGTGTCGGCGTGTCGGTATGGATTCCCTGAAAATCGCTCTCCCCGAAGGAACGACCAAAGAGGAACTGCTTTCTAAAATCGACGAGCTGAACAAGGATTCCAATGTGCACGGAATCTTGATACAGCACCCTGTGGCTGGCCTGGAGGATGAGGAACGAGACCTGTTCGACGCCTTGGACGCTCGAAAAGACGTCGACGGGGTCACGAGTCTCGGCTTTGGCAGAATGTCAATGGGGGAAGCTGCTTTCGGTTCGGCCACCCCTGCCGGTATCATGTCCTTGCTTCGCCACTACAAAATAGAGCTTTCTGGCAAACATGCGGTTGTGGTGGGTCGTAGCGCGATTTTGGGAAAGCCCATGGCCGCTATGTTGCTGAACGCGAACTGCACTGTGACGGTTTGCCACTCGCGAACCGTGGATCTGCCAAATCTGGTTGGACAGGCGGATATTGTGGTGGGAGCCGTCGGTAGACCGGCCTTCATTAAGCGAGATTGGATCAAGGAAGGGGCGGTAGTGGTGGACGCCGGCTATAATAAGATCGAGGGCGAATATATTGGAGATTGCGAACTGGACGGACTTGATGGAAAGGCCTCTGCCTACACGCCTGTGCCCGGAGGTGTCGGTCCTATGACGATCGTCACGCTTATCCAGCAGACCGTGGAATCAGCGGAAAATAGCCTGGGGCTCTCGGCTGAACCTGTTTCCGCCTAGGATCTTTGGTATCGACATTTGGAAATCGGTCGCTAACAAAACTCTTCATCATGAAAACCGCCAAATCCGCTTCTGAGCTTCTAAACGTTGGCTGTTCTGGACTCGTTTCGGTTTCCGTGGCTGCATGGTGGTGGCAATTCAAGGTTCGACGATGGCGTAGCTAAAATAGCTTAGCGTCTCTGCAATGAGTCGAGCCTGACACTCCCCCTGAGCGTCAGGCTTTTTTGCGTCTCAACATCAACTTTTTTCGAATCATGAATGCTTTTCTAAACAATGATCACGTTTCCTTTTTCGGTCGTTCCTTCACGGAGCTTTTGCAATGCTACGGCTTGCAAGCCGATGATCTAACCGGTGAATCCGTCCTCGATTGTTCGGCCGGACCTTCTTCATTTGCCGCAGAAGCCAATCGTATTGGCATATCGGTTACAGCTACCGATCCCATGTATTATCGTCGACCTGAGGCTTTGGAAAATCTCGCTAGAACCGACTTCGAGCATGTTTTTCGACAGGTGAGGCGAAAGCCGGATCTTATTTCAAATAGAACTTTTGAGACGGTCGAAGCGGCAGAAGCTGATCGCTGCAAGGCTTTGCGATTTTTTCTCGAAGACTATCGAGAGTTTTTCGCATTTGGGCGCTACGTAGCAGCTCGGCTGCCTAGTCTACCTTTTTCAGACGATTCCTTTGATCGAGTTTTATGCGCCCACTTTTTGTTTATCTACGAAATGGATTTTGCCTTTCACTTGGCTTCTTTGGTCGAGCTTTGCCGTATCGCGAAAATCGAGACGAGAATCCACCCGATTGTAAATGGCGAGGGAAATCCGTACCCCGATTTGCCTCGCTTGATGGAAGCTCTAGCAAAAGTTGGATACAAATCTGAAATCATTCAGGTCGATCACGAATTCTTCAAGGGAACGGACCGGACGTTGGTTGTGAGGAAGGAGTAGGATTTGAGTCTGCTACAGGAAGGTAAAACAGTAGGAGCCTGCTTGCAGGCGATTTTTAACCTAGCCATTCTGGATAAGGGTAATCTTTTTTGAGATCAGTTTTAAACCAGGTCCAAATTTTTTCGTCCATGCGAAAATATGGCCATGTTTCGTCGTGTTTAATCAGGCCCTTTCGGTAAGGATTCATGAAGATGTAATGGAGAATTGGGTATAATTCTCTATCATTCCTTAATTTGTGATCATAGAATTCTTTTTGCCACAAAGAAGAATTTGTTTCTAAATTTCTGGATACCTCAGATTTAATCCTAGAAATTGCTTTCCCCAGGGACAGTTTGCTACCTAAGCGAAAAACAAGATGAATGTGATCAGGCATTATTGTATATGAGATGATATCGAATACCTTATCGTTTTCGGCTTTTTGAAAGCCATTTTGGATGGCGCTAGCAAATGTCTCGTTCGTTAAGAGCGAACTTTTGTCTTTCCCACAAATGGTAATGAAATAACGGAAACCGGGTTCCGATGAGCGTCCCAAGCGTAAGGCCTTATGACCTTTTTTGAGCTGGATCATTCCTAATCGCCTGCAAGCAGGCTCCTACGCTTCGGTTGAAATAATCTAATTCAGCTGCTTGATTTTCCCGTCGCCTGACAGAAAAACGGCGATTGGTCTCGTTTGTTCAAAATGCGAACACACGATCATGGCGATAACGGTGATGGGAACGCACAGAAACATGCCTGGCACTCCCCAGAGGGAACCCCACAAGCTTAGAGACAAAAGGATAACCAGTGGGCTTAAGTTGAGGGAACTGCCCATCAGTTTTGGTTCAAGGAAACTGCCGATCAAGATCTGGACTCCGGTTATACCACCAATCACCAATGCAATATAAATTGGATTTTCGAAAGCGATGATCGCCAGAAGGGAAGGAAAGAAAGTGGCAAGTATGGAACCGATGGTGGGAATAAAATTCAGGCAGAAAATCAGCATTCCCCAGAACGCGGCGAAATCCAGATTTACCGCAGCCATGATGCCATAGCTGAGCCCTCCGGTAGCGGCGCTTGTCAGCGTCTTGATTCCAATGTACGTTCTGACATCCTTATCTATCTGTTTTATAATTTTGAATACATCATTTTCCTCTATCGAGCCCTTCATCATTCCTTTGATTTTCGGGCCGAAGCTTCGTTGCTCTAGGAATAGGAAAAGCACATAGATAGTGATGATGCCAGCCATGCCAGCTATCCCGGTCAAAGCTCCAGCTAGCCCACGAACGATGCTTCCGAAATTGAACTGGTTCACGAATTCATCAACGCTTGGGAGCTCTACGGGAAGGATGGCATTGATCCGATCGATGATAGGGAGGATTTTCTGTTGGTAGGTGGGAGCAACTTCGATGACTTCACCCACGTTCTCGTTTATGAAGTTGAAGAGAAATCCTAGAGCGGCGGCGATGATCATGACCGAAGCCAGGTAACGGAGAGAAGCGGGAAGCCCCTTGCCTCTTATTTTCAGCTTCATGATGGCAAAAGACAGCACGTTGATCAGATACCAGATGAAGACTGCCAGAACGAAGGGGATGATTAAGTCCTGGCCGATATACAGCACGTAGAACGAGAGGATGGTAACTGCGAGCCAGAGAAAGGCGCGGAGAATAGGATCAGTTGATTGAGGAATCATCGCGAGAATTCCTCGAAAGATTGCAGCCTAAAGACGTCAAACTCCAGTAAGAAAAATCCTCCGTTGAGTGGTATTAGCTCTTTAAACTCATGACGATCAGCAGCTTTTATTCAAACTTTGCTGAAGTGATTTTCTTGGAAACCAGAGAATGCCGCCAAGGTCTCATTCAAATGTAGCAGTTAATCGTTCTCCATTGTGATCCATGTGGAAACGAAATTTTCTGGTGTGGATTTGAGGAACCCAGAAAACTAGAGGAGGGCCCGGGCGGATGGGGATTCGCCCGGGTTTTT
>JANQKI010000265.1 GCA_028281165.1 Opitutaceae bacterium
TCCCCATGCTCCTCTTTCAGCGCTCAGGTTAGGCGAGCTGCTCAATAAGCATCTCCCTCCAGGCGCGCTAAATGTTATTTCGGGTAACGATGATCTGGGGGAGCGGCTTGCCAGACATCCAGCCATTGGAAAGATTTCCTTAACGGGCTCAGTCGGAACCGGAAAACGTGTGATGGCTTACGCAGCAGAGGGATTGAAGCGCGTAACTCTTGAACTTGGAGGAAATGATCCCGCTATCGTGCTGGAGGATGTGGATACAGCTCGTGTAGCTCAACAGATTGCAAAAGCGGCCTTTCGCAATGCCGGACAAGTTTGTAGCGCCATTAAGCGTATCTACGTCCAGCAAGACATCGCAAAGAAATTTTCCGAAGCGCTTAGAAAAACCGTCCAGGAATATCGATTAGGCGATGGTATGGATCCTTCAACTACGTTGGGTCCTCTTACTAACCAAGAAACCTTAGAGAAAGTCTCAAGGCTGACTGAGGAAGCTATCGAAGACGGCGCTTCCTGTCTCACCGGTGGCTATCGCCTTCGCCAGCCTGGCTATTTCTACAAGCCGACCGTTCTCGTAGAAGTTCCCAACGATTCGGGACTCGCCCAAGAAGAACAGTTTGGACCCGCCCTACCCATAATTACGTATCAGAATATCGATGACGCCATAGAAATGGCTAACGATAGTCCTTACGGTTTATCAGCCTCGATTTGGACGGCTGATGCGAACAGAGGAAGCATGGTTGCAGAAAAACTCGACTGTGGTCGAGTCGGGGTGAACGGTCATGCACGAGCCTCGGCTACTGCTCCTTTTGGAGGTTTTAAGCAATCTGGTCTAGGTCGCGAGCTAGGCAAATGGGGGTTCAATGCGATGAGCGAGATGCAGGTCGTGAATGTTTTCAACACCTGAATCCAGGCATGATTCCTGCCTTTCCTAAGGCATGTCCCAGAGGTTAACCGAAAGTCGATTACACCGAATACCTTTTTTGTATGCGGTGATCCTTTCGTTGATGCTGCCTCTGCTGAGCGCTGTTCAAATAGAACAACAGCCGAGCAAAGGACCTAACCTGGCAGACCCATCGATTCATCCCTATGCGGATCCGGCAAGAGGGCGAGAAGGTTATAAGTATGCCTCAGCCCCCATAAATGAAATGCGGCTGTACGATTTCTATGCCAGACAAGCAGACTACTACATGGAGGGCCATCCCATTCCCCAGCCGATTCCGGCTTATCCTGGGCTCGATGGAGGCAGTTTTGGGCATTGGGGCAAAAACTCTAAGATGGATCACTCGGAAGATGTATGGAGTAAAATGCGAACCGGTAACGCCGTGGGGGGCATTGTTCGCATCAATGGTCAAAGCGTAACGAAGGCCATCAATGTCAGACTTCCAACGGGCGGCGCCACCTTCGATCCACAAACGCTCAACTACCGAGCTGTTTGGCCCAAAGGCTTTCTGCTCTTCCCTACTCTGCGCTGGGGGTTGATGGGAGAGATGTCACTACAATCCGAGCCCATCTTCACATCAAACGATGCTCTAGCATGGAAAGGAATGGATGACAATTTTGAATACAAAGGCTACTATCAAAACGGCGACTCGATCATCTTTAGCTACAAAATAGATGGAGTCGACATCTTGGATTCGCCGAGCTCCAGCCAAACTCAGTCATTCGTATTTGTTCGTTCATTACATTTTTCAGATGAATTAGAAAAGAAAGAGCTGGCCCTTTTCGATCTTCCAGAAGAAACCATTACCAAGGATATCGAATCGATTGCCAATGGCTTAGTTCATAAATTCGAATACGAGAATAAGGAGTTCGGTTTCGCTTTTCGATCAGACAAACCCGCCTCAATCGATTTTGAAACGACTGGAGACGGATCGTTGAGTCTGAAGATTGAAAATGTCGAGGCAGGGACGACGATTCGTCTTTACTCATGGCATAGCAATGGGTCGCTCGATGAGTTTAAATTCGTAACAGAAAATAGGATACGAAATCCCAAAGATCTTCTAGAGGGAGACCAATCTAGCTGGCCAATACCGCTAACTTTGAGAGGCAGCCTAAGTCGAGGAGATGATGCGTATGTTATTGACAGTCTTCCCGTTCCGCTGGGCAACCCTTACTTGTCTCCTATGTTCCTTACCGGACTTTCATTTTTTCCAAACGGAGACGCCGCCGTATCCACTTTTTTTGGAGACGTTTGGATAGTGTCTGGAATCGACGAAACCTTATCACGCGTAACGTGGAAGCGGTTTGCTACTGGCCTGCATCAGCCCTTGGGCGTCGAGGTAGTAGAAAATGTCATTCACATTCTAGGACGTGATCAGATCACCCGCTTACATGATCTCAACAACGACCAAGAGGCGGATTTCTATGAAAATTTCTATAACGATTTTATAAGTTCAGATGGTAGCCATGATTTCAATACGGGGCTGCAAAAGGACAGGTTAGGGAATCTCTATTTTGCCAGCAAGACCGAGGGATTATATAAGGTTTCTAAAAACGGCAAATCAGCCACCATCGTTAGTAGCGGCATTCGCAACCCTAACGGCATTGGCGTGAGCATGGATGGTAGACTCTATACTTCTCCGCAAGAAGGCCAATGGACGCCCGCCTCCATGATCATTGAAGCGAGACAGGGAGAATACTACGGCTATCTAAAGGACGAAACGAATCGCGAAATCGATTTGCCACTTTGCTATGTTCCTCGTGGCATCGATAACTCGACGGGAGGTCAAGTCGTCGCGGAATCAGATATCTGGGGTCCGCTTGGCGACCAACTTATCGCCCTATCCTATGGGGCTTGTTCTCATTATCTCGTTTTACGTGACGATTCGAATGAAAGATCCAACGGAGCGATCGTTCCTCTCAAAGGCGAATTTCTTTCCGGTGTACATCGAGGACGCATTAATCCAACGGACGGGCATCTATACGTGGTTGGAACGCAAGGCTGGGGAACCTATGCTCAATACGATGGTTCCCTGCAACGTGTTCGCTACACGAGAAATCCTTTTTACGATTCCGTTGGCTTCCAAGTATTCGCAGATGGGATACGAATCGATTTCGATGAAGAGCTAGATCCAAGCATAATCAACGATCCTTCTCGAATCTTCGCTCAACAATGGAACTACCAATACTCCAAAGGTTATGGATCGCCCGAATTCTCCATAAAGCATCCAGAAAAGCTAGGGCACGATAAAGTAGAGGTTCGCTCATTAAAACTCCTGAACGCAAACAAAAGCGTCTTTGTAGAAATCCCCAAAATTCAGCCTGTCATGCAAATGCACTTACGCTTAAAGCTGACGTTCCAAAATGGCGTTAAACATAAAACTCAGCTTTTTCCTACCATTACAAATCTCGGATCATCCTTTTTCGAACAGAACCCAGGACAAAGCCACAATGACCA
>JANQKI010000274.1 GCA_028281165.1 Opitutaceae bacterium
GAATCCTCCTATCGGCAGGCCATTCCTTTTTCCGCCAAGGCTGGGAGTTATCAATTCAAGGGAGAAGTTTGCGTTAATGGGGAATGTATTTCCCGCATCGTTACCGTAACCGTCGAGTAGCCGGACTAGAAATTATAGGTGGGGATTTGATCCACGCCTGGACATCCGTTGGCCTTCATCTGATTGACGAGCTCTATTTGCTGTCTCGCCATCATCGAAATTTGAGCTGCCATTCGTTGTCTTTCGGCGTCCGAAATATTGTCGTTTTGAGCGGTTGCCATGTAGCGCTCGGCAATGGGCTTCATCTGCATCCCTATCCGCTGCGCCTTGTCGAAAAGAGCCCGACAAGCGGCGCTTATTTGCGGACCGCCACTCGTTCCGCCAGAACTACCTCCTGTGAAGGTTCCTCCCCCGAGGCCAGTTCCACCTCCACCCAAGCCAGGCAGATTGGGAATGCCCGTTCCCGTATTTGTGGGAATAGGAAGGTTTCCGTTCCTCGCTCCCTCTGCAAGTCCTTGCATTTGCTGAACCTGTCCAAGCGTCTGGGCCAGCTGTGGGTTCGAGGTCAAAACTTGCTGTTGAAGCGTTTGCTGCAATGCATCGGAAGTACTCATCCCACCCTGTCGCAGTGTGGCGACTTGCGTGGCAGTCCCAATAAGGCCCATCAGACCTCGAGCCATGCCGGCTCGGCTTTGTTGACGGCGTTCGAGTTCCGCGTTTCGCTGGGCTTCGCGTTCGGCAAAGGTTTGCTGATGCAAGGCTCCTTCCTGTCGAGCTTGAGCGATGGCGGCTTCTCTTTCCAGACGGGAAGATTCGGCGGCCTGGTCGATTAGCTGTTGTACGACTGTATCCTGACCGCACTTACTGGCTGCATTGGCGTAAGCCACTTTCAAGCGATCGACCAGCGTGTCGAAGTCGTCTGCTTCCATCGCCTGGTAGGCTTCTTGCAAAGCTGCCGTGTAGACTTTTGCCTTTTCCTCCCAGCGTACGATTTCATCGTAGTTTGCCTGGATCCATTCATTATCTTCGTCGAGCTGGAGGATGGAGTCCGCCAATTCCCTCACTCTGGTGTATTCACAATTCGATGTCGCTAAAGCAATTTGCTGGAGCAAGGCTGAGATGAAAGTCTCATTTGGATCGCTTGTCGCGTCGCCTCCTACCCAAGCAGAGTCGTCGTCTTGTCCCCAGCCAGCATCTTCGGTAAAGCCACCTTCTCCCCAGCCAGAATCCTGATCCCGCGTTTCTCCTGTCTCAATGGCTGTTGGATAGAGCACTTCGCTTCGAATCCGTTTTAGATCACCTGATCGTAAGGCAGACTCTACGTCCGTAATCGACTTGCCCGGGTAGAAGCGAAAACGGTCTTCCTGAATGCCTCGTTCATAGCGCTCCAGCAGCAAGTCGATCTGCTCTGGGCTTAAAGCCATCAGTAGTTGGACTGAAAAGACATAAGTAAGAGCTGCAACAGCAATACGGATACAGCTATGCCCAGCCAAAACTGGAGGAAGTGGTCGCATGGGAAAGAAAATCAATTATTACCTTATGACGTATCTTAATGATTGCGAGCAAGTTCTCGCTCTTTGATTTGATTGCCAAAGAATCCCTATCAAAGACTAAGGAATAACCCGTTTCCTTTCCCCTTACCCTTCCTTGCGCTTGGCCATTCATCTTCGCTAGACTATAATTTTCGTCTCCATTTTCCCCCTATTTGCCTTTTTTCGCTATGAGATGTAAGCACGACTTCATCAGGCTGCTCGCTACTTTTGTATCTTTATGGTTTTCATATTGCCTTAGCGCGGCTCCCTTCGACCCGGCGGCTCCTGGCGAAATTCCTGGAACCGACCCGAGCCAGCCTTTCTCCACCCCGGCGGAGGCAGCTCGTAAGAAACAATCGATTCGCGTAAATGCCTACTTTGCCAAGATTCCTGAATACAAGTCCCCAATGGAGGACTTGGAACTCATTTACGATCGAGGCTTGCTTGATGGACTTCCTCTTGCCGAACGTCGCGAATTCCAGCTCATGCAGACTTCGCGAGGGGACTATGAGAAGCAGCTCAAGGAAGTCGAAAAGCGGCGCAAGGCGATCAAGCCGCTCAACGAGGATTGGCTTTTCGCTGCTCTCGACTATCACACCGAGATCCGTAGTCGGGACATGTCTGACTACGGCTATTTCAGTTGGGATGGGGCCGAGTCCGATCAGCGCCTGAAGGATTTGCAGGATCAGGTCTTCCTTCAATACACCCGCCAGCTGGCTGGCATGATCGAGCTCTACATGGCCGAGCGGAAATTGCGCAACTTTGCCAAGAACTATTACAAGCAAGTTTCCCAACCGCCCACTGCGCTCAAGCCCTGGTACACGAGCGCCTATGAAACGGCGGAAGCTGGCGTGCATGATGTTCTGAATACAGATACTTCTCGACGCAAAGCCGCGTCTAAGGAGCCTCCGAAGCCAAGCCCATTCGACGGGCTCACTCCGGACCAGCAGCGGGCTTTTGTCGATCCGCTTTGGGATCGTCTTGAAAAGCTGCGCGATCTGCGGGTCAAGACCTTCCACAAGCTTTCCAAGAACACCATCGCTCTGGAGAAGAGCGTGGCGGAGTACCTGAAGATAAACCAGGCGAATGCCAATGTCTCGAACCCCAAGGAAGCCATCAAGTTCGAGGACGCCAGCCGAGTCGACGAAGCCAATGCCCAGATCGAGCGTTCCATTCTGCAGCAGCAGTACCTTTGGCTGATGGAGGAATTCGCCACGCAAGCGACGATTCAAAAGCTGTTGCTCCAGGCTCACGAGCGCAAGCTGCGCAACAAGCTGCTCTTCCCGCTCCTGGCCGAGCAGCAGAAAGCCAACATCCACATCGGTCCCAACCACGCGCTTCCTGACTATCCAGGAGTTAAGGATGCTCGTCGTCGTGTAGCCACTACACGAGCTCGTATCGGCTTGCTCAATGCAATGCAGGATGAGGCTAAGCTCGAAGCTTCGTCTATTGGCAACGCCTCGGCTGTACACTATCTTACGGATACGCTGGGCGGCGAAGCCGGCAAATGGGCTCAAGGCGTGCAGAGCTTGGCGGCCTGGTCTCGCGATAACCGTGAAACGAATGCTGTAAGGACTCAGATCGATGCTCACACTGGCTTGGCTGCCTTCGTGGGGATTTCCTATCAGTTTGCTTCGAATAGCTTCAACGCTCTGCTGGCGACCCCTTTGAAGGACATGTTTATCAAAGGAGCTCGTTCTACGGGCTGGATCGAAGGTTGGAAAACCACGACTGAGGACAACTACGAAAAATACAATGAGGCCGCCGGACAATTTACTCCGCGTATCAGATATTTGGAATCGCTCGTCGACGGGATGAGCGAATCGAGAGCTTTGCAGATTCTTAGACAAATGCAAAGCGGTCCGACCGGCATTCTCGAGGATTTGATGACCGAACATGCTTGGGTGGCGGCTACCCAAGGCGGGTTTGCCTACATACTTGAACCGCTCATGGAGTCGCGAGCCGATCATTCAGCGCTCTGGTTTCACAATGCTCGCTACGCTTACAAGGGCAGTATCAACGCGGCCAGAGATCGCATCGCTGCTGCTCGTGGCATCGAGATCGAAAACCCGATGGCCGATCTCAACATCGCCGACCTTCGACTGGGTCCCGGGGCTGTCCTCAATGAGTACTCCGACGTCCTGTTCGAAATTCCCGCCATTTGGAAAAACACGGTCGGGCTTTTTGGCGGCGATTTCGAAGACCAGGTTACCTACATGGAAAACATGCTCAAGTACGAGACGCAGATGGAGATTCTGCTTCGCGGCTTGGAAAGCACGGGAGCGGGCTACAACGTGAATTACGCGATCGAAGCCCTGAAGCGCGTGGATCCATCGTCCTATGAGACTTACTGGAATCTGGTGAAGAATTGCGTGGAGTGGAATCAGGCTCACTACAACGTCGAGCACCGCCAATGGCAGAATACGAAGCGCTTTAACAGCGTTTTACGCGAGCGTTTCGCTGGCTCTCCAACCTCTCTGCAGGAGATCACGCTATCTGAATTTCAACGTCAGGAAGAAGCTCGTTTCTCTAAAATGTCGGTGGACCAGGCTTTCCTCAAGCTTAGCCACATGATGAATACGGCCGACTTCGCGGCGGCTGTCATGCAATGCCTGAACTTGGAGGTATTGGAAAACTCGCGACGCCACACGGCAGGGCGTACCGATTTGATCGATCTAAGCCAAGTCACCCGCGAATTGCGCCTGAAAGCGGTAGCGAATCAGGCAGTGGTCGCTTGGGAGGGACTTCTCAACCAGGCCATCACGACCGTTCTGACCACGAAGATCACGACCTACATGAACGAGCGTTTGCTGTCTCGTTTCGACGAGCGCTGGCTACAGCGCTACAAGGCGAATATCGCCCAATCGGCTGGCCAGCAATTGATGCGCGAGCAGTTGATCAGCACCTTCATGCCTTGGTCGCAAATTTTGAGTTTCCAGGGAATGCTAAACACCATTACCGGGACAGTGCACGATCTGGTAAAATCCCGCATCGCTGAGGAAATCGCCAAGCAAGTCAACGCTTACTATAACGATCCTGATTTTTTGGATACGAAGGATCTCGAATCGGTCGTCGGACATCTGTATGATCTGGGCAAAGACATGACTGAGCAGCTCGAGCCGATCATGATGAAGCGCAGCATCGATTGGTATTCCGGCAAGCTGGCCTACGACATCGCTCTGGAAAAGGCGAAGAAGGCAAGGGAAGAAATGCGGGACATGGCTCTCGGCAAAAGCGAGGATGCGATCAAGCAGCTTTTCGACGAGGAATTCGACAAGCTTCCTCCTGAAACTCAGACGCGAATGATCTACGACGCTTCTCAAGGCGAAGCGGGCGTAGAACTGGGAGAGGCCTTCGCCGATTACCGAGCCGCCATGATAGAGCTGGATGCTATCCACTCCGACAATCGAGCTCGTCTTGAATATTTGGAGACAATCTTCGGTTATGGCATGCTAGTCTCAAAGCATTTCGAAACGGCCATGGATTCTCTCACTTTTTCCAAGCAAGACACGGCTAGGAGACGCTTCGCGGCCGACGAGGTGGCCCGTTCGCAGCTACGCACGCGATTGCTCTTCGGAGCCCATACGATCGAGGATTTGGAGGCCATGGTGGACCCCAGCAACCCAGGCAATCTCAATATGCCCAATCTGCTTTTGCGGCGCGGGGACAATATCGAGTATTTGCGTCGCGCTTTAAAGACGACGATCAACGAAGCCAAGGCTCGCCAGGACTCGGCTACCGTTGATCGAGCCATGAATGTTGCTCGAGCGATTGACGATATCCGTATAAATAAAATCAATACGCTGCTTGCAAAATTCATGGATGAAAAAGGAGTCGGCGACAAGGTGGTCATGGTTATTCAAGGCGGAGCGGCGAAAGGGAATCCTGAATACCAAGGCATTTTCGGCGACATCGATTTCACGCTTATGCTGAAGGACGAGGCAGTGGGCGAGTCGGACCAAATCAAGGCCATGCTAGTGCAGTACTTTGAAGACAACGGTTTCCCGCTTGCTACCAATGCCAGCGCTAGCTCGATGGATTCCGAAGCATTCGTGCAGCCTTTTACACGTTTCGATTCTAGCAAGGCGGAGCTTGATGAAGTCATCTCGGACATTGTGGAGAAGAATAAGGACCCAACGCGTTTCTTCTCCGAAGGGGGAGGCGAGTGGTTCATCAACAACGCCGCTTTTAGCGGCAAACTGCTCTGGCCGGATGGCAATAAGAAGGTGGAATGGGTTGAAGTGGACCGCAGTCGCGGGCATGGCTTGGCCATCGACATGGCTCGCTACCTTGGTTTTCTGGGGAGCCCGAAATACACTTCCCACTATCTGGCGGATCATCCGCAAGATCGAAAGAAGTATCTCGAGAAGGCCTTGGGCAAAACGAAGTATTTCATTCGCCTGATTGACGCTTTCGAGATCGGTCATCCGGAAGGGAATAAGCACTACAACGATAGGAAGAATATTAACGCCACCGAGGGTCGCGATGCCAGCTACCATTGGCAGATTTACAAAGACGCCAAGAAGATCATCGACGCCCAGGATCCTAACGATCCTAACGCCGTTTTCACGAAAAACGATCTGGCCCAAATCGAGCTGGTTACCAAAATGAAGTTGAAAGGCGAATACGCCTCCCCCTGGGAAGTCATTAAGGAAGGCAATCCCAAAATGTCCGACGAGGCGGCCATGGCTAAAGCCCAGGAAACGGTGGATTGGATGCGGGAAAAGGCTCCCAAGATATTCGCCTACCTCAATCAGGAGTGGCATGCCACGGCGACCCAACGCGCTCGCAGTCCCGACCCTAAGGTCCGTTCCTTTCAAAAGGCTGAAACGCAACGAAAGATGTCGGTAGTAAAAGCCATCATGCAGAACGATGGACCAGAGAGCCTCGTTTTTCTGGTACCCAAGGTTAAAGATGGAAAGCCTTTAAGCGCGGACGAGCAAGCCACTGAAATCGCAAACCGATTACAAGCCTCGACCGGCATGGAATCGATCACCGACGGCGTCAAGCAAGCGGCGCGCAATATCGATCCCGGCGACGTAACGGGAGAGCAAAGGCGTCAGCGCGTACAGCAAGCCGCGGTTCAAGCTGAATCTAAAGCCGCCCAAACGCCGAAGGAGACAGACATTTTCCAGGTGGACAAGCAATTCAGGGACTGGCTGAGCTATATGGTCAATGTCGGCAGGAACTAGGATGGATTGGCTGTCTAGATTCCCATCTGAGCCTTTTCATGTTGCGAGAGCCGTTTGTTTTTCGCTTTTTTGTCTTTATTGGGCGGATACATCCTTGGCTCGGCAACTATCTCAGGAAGTCCTCGACCAACTGCCACCGGAGGCGCGGGAGATGGCGCAGAGCCAGATGGACTCTTACGGCCAGGCTTTCGAAGAGGAGGAGCTTCAGCCTCAGTTTTCTTCTGAGGAATTCCGCACCCGTCCTCTGGTTCTGGAGGAAACCGCCAAGGATATCGTAGTTGATATTGAGATACTACGTTGGGGAGAAGTTGAGAATCAGCAAAGCTTCACTATTTCTTTGCAGTCACAGCCTGGGTTTGTGGATAACATCCGTCTGGATAAGACACAGATCAGTCTTTCTCCCGAAGAGTGGGCTGAGGAACTTCAGCTTGCTTTCGATGTGAAGGAAGGCGCCAGCGGTTCGGAGGGTGGCAGCGAATCAGGCGATATCGTTTTCCTGGTGACCTCGGAAGACAAGACGCTGACTCCGCCACAACGGAAGTTCATCATTCCTTTGCGCTATCAGAGTGGTGGTGATCGCTCCATTTTCGTGACTACGGTACGCGAGGATTTCGCGGGAACCGTTGGTCTTTATGAAACGCATTTGGAGTGCCATACCGAAGAGATCACCCTCTTCACGGTCGATCCCATCTGGATTTTCTTTAAAGGCTTTCCAGCAGATCAGCATTTCTTCTATACCTTGGTAGGACCTGATGGAGAAGAGATAGAAACAATGCCCTATGCTCCGGGCGAAGATTTTGGCAATGGCGTTTTGGCTGCCATGGAGGGCGCGATTTCTCCCATGTTCAAAGTGTTCGATGAATTTGAATACGATCGCGAAGGCCAGTCTTCCGTTCCTTGGCAGGCCGGTACCTATACGGTCAAGGCAGCCTATCAGTCGGGCGACTCGAATAATCCCTATAGTATGTATATGGATACGCCAGAGTTCCGTGAAATCGGCACTTTCGAATTGGTTGATCCCGTTCTACGCTACAAGGGAGCGATGGTGGTCGACGAGAAGCGCAAGCCTGGTCATGGACGCATGTCGGCCTCTGCGGGTGGTTCTTCCGCTACTTATGAAGCTACCTGGACGAAAAAGGGCATGGACAATGTGACGAAGGAATTGGGAGTGAGCGGCTCTCTGAACTTCGACTATCCCCGAGAATTGGCTTGGAACAAAGACAAGCTTTCCTATCAGGGACATGTCAGCGTGTCTGGATCTTCGACGGGTCATCAAGGAGAGAGAAAAGACACTGAAATCAGACTTGGCTCGGCTC
>JANQKI010000295.1 GCA_028281165.1 Opitutaceae bacterium
CGCCTCAGGCCGCGCTCTTGGCGGCTGCCTTAGAACTTGGCTTCTCTTTGAGGTAAATAAACGTCGTTATCAGAATCACAAACACTGTTTCTCCTCCGCAAAATAAGAACAGATTGGTGGCAACGCCATCGTCAAATCCATACGAATGGAGACCTACCTGTAGCAGGTTCACGCCAAACCAGGCCAAGGCCACGGTGATTGGCGTGAGGGCAAGTCCTGCAGTAAAGCCAAGCTCCTTTAGAATTCCAGCAAGTCTGCCGTGGAGTACGATGAGAAGCCAGAGCACGATCAACAAAGCTCCGTTCTCTTTCGGATCCCAACCCCAAAAACGCCCCCAGGACTGATCGCCCCATATCCCGCCAAGGATGGTGCCGAGCGCGGTGAAGAATATGGCCACGATGGTCAGTCCAAAGCAAACGCTGAAGATTTCCTTGATTCGCTCTTTGCTGGCTCGATTGACCAAGCGAACAATCAGATAGGCATGAGCGAAAAGACCGGCTATCAACGCGGCTCCGTAGCCAATATTGATCGTCACGACATGAGTCGCTAGCCAGAAGTTGGAATTAAGCACCGCCACTAGCATGCCCAAGGTATCGCCGTCTGCCGCATAGCTAAATCCAACGAAATGAAGAATCGTTCCGCCGACTCCGGCCAGAAATAAACCGAGAATGTCCTTTCGTTTCCACTCTACCAAAACTCCACACAGAACCACGATCCCGCCGACAAAAATAACCGACTCATACAAAGTAGCAATGGGCGGTCTGGCCATGATCAGACAACGTATCACAATTCCAATGGTGTGGAGGACCAGGCCAATAATCGCAGAGCCCAAGCTGATTCGATAAAGCCATTTAGGCCAGAAAGCGAAGGAGAACCAGAGGGCTATACAAGACAGGATGTAGAAGGTGATGCTGCGTTTGAAAAAATTTCCCTTGTTGTAGAATAGCTCTAATTCTACAGGAACCCTGGCATCGATCTGGTCGCTGATCAGGCTTATTTGCTCCTCTACAGCGCTAGTGTCGCCTCGTTTGGCAGCCAGCGCCATGGTTTGGATATTGTCTATACGCTCTTTTTCCCAATCGCTAAACGTTCTCCCGTCTAGAAGCTCCCACGGCGACATCCATGCCGAGGTGTCCTGGTCATTTTCCGTCGGTATTATTTTTAAGGATACAGATGACGTGTCTCGTATCTTGTCTTGCAGCTGAGTCGTTAGATAGAGGACAGCCATTGAATAAGGCTCTTGACGTTCCTCCGATGACATTCCGCTGATCGCCTCGATTTTCTCGGCAATCGTTTCCCTAAGCTCCAGAATCTGAAGGTAGTTCATGGTTGAACGTCCCTCGAGGCCTAGATCGCTAGCCAACTGCTCATCTGAAATCTCTATGTCAAAGGTGAGTCCCGAAAACGATCGGCTCAATGAATAGTAGCTCAACGTTTTCTGATAAAGCGTTATCAGCGCTACTTCGGTAGGTGAAAGCTCTTCCCTCGGTTTCGAAGCGAAAGCCCGAATATCGTCGAGAATGTTGTTCAGAGCTTCGCTCAGTTGCAGGAATGAATAATGGTGATATTCGCGGTCAGAGGAATCCTTCTTTTTATCGATCTCTAGCCCCAAGGCTTGTATCACCTCCACGTTACGCTCTCTGAAAACAGGTCTTCTGTAGGCTTCGCGTGGATACAAAAGCAGTTCGACGAGCCACTCCGATGCGCTGATGTCTACGAGTTTCGTTTTCTGATTGAACACCAGAAGGTTGGCTCGAGCGAAAGTGTCGAAGGGCTTGAGTCTTCCATCTTGCTGTATGACGAGCGGTTTGAAGGCCTCGGCAAGACTAGACAGATCGCGATTGGAGGATTGTCCTAGCCCCGACGAAACAAGAACGAGAGAAGTCGCGATAACAGTAAAATTTCTTATCCAGATTTTCATGCAGTCCGTTTCCTCATGAGGTTTGGCAATCGAAGAAGAATATGGATCATCAAGCCGATGCACATGATAACACTGGAAATATAGGGATAATTGCGTCCCGCATTTCTCACTACAGCCAAGACTGAAGCCTCTCTTTCTCCCTCTTCCACGGGGATAAAGGAAGCTTGATAAAAGATGTACTGATCCTTGACGAGCGGCTGATTCATAGAGATCTCAACGCGGCGCCTGGTGTCACCGTCGTAGACATTGACGATCGATCTGTAGTCCTTGGCCGTTTCCGTTCCTGGATGCATCCGCTTTATGAAATCGATGAGTTCGACTCTAAAAGGCAATACGTAGCGAGCGTTGCGGAGGTCGAGCTGATACGTTATTCCGCCTGATTCGATCAGTTGCGGAATACGCATGCCTTGCAGGAGATAGTAGACCCCGTCATCTTGGCCAAAGCCTGAGAGCTCGACGATCATGGCCGCTTGATTCCGTTCGAACTGAGGTTCCAACTCTTTGGGAGCGATCTTAAAACGTTGAGCTAAACCTTTGTGGTCAGCAGGGGCCGGGCTGTCGGCTCTCAGCACGCTGGCATTGCGATAAAATTCCTTAATCGTGATTTTGCCTGGAATGCCGTTGCCATCAATGATCGCTCCTTTGCGAATGTATTCGTTCCGAAAAGCCACCACGTTGTTGTACTCCTCGGGGCTTCGATCGATAACGGCGAATTCGAGTTCATGATAATCAGCGAAGTTTGCTGAACCATCGCCTTCGAAGAGCAGCATGTTTCCCTCCTTGGAGAAATAGGCTGTGAAGAAGCCGCCAATCAATAAAAGCAAGCCACCTCCATGAGCGATCAAAGTTCCTGCGCGATCCCATCTCCAAGGACTCTTGAAGATCAATTTGGTAAGCAAATTGAAAAACATGATCGTCAAGGCGAAGCGTCCGCCTGGAGCTGGCAGAACAAGACCATCAAGAATAGGAATCCCCTTCCATTCCGAGAAAAACCAGGACGAGAAGTAGGTGTGTTGGGAAACGTATAACCCAACGTATTTCTGAGCGATCGTACCGGCTACTAGAATGATGAGCAGCCAGATAGCCGTGTAGAAAAACAAAGCGGGCGAAGCGATGAAGTTCGCTATTCGTTTTGCGGAAATGGACATTCAGTCGTGCTTACGGTTCTTGCGGGAAAGTGACGCTATCGCAGAATGCGAAAAACGATTCACTCGCCTCTGTCGCTGCCCCCATGGCAGCTGTTAGCTTGGCAAAAAGCGTGTAATCTTCCCTCAAGTAAATGCCAGCCAAAATGCTTTGCCCAGAAGTTTCGTTTATCAGACTCAGCCGAAAATAAGGCTTTCCCTGTTCAGTCTCGCTCTCCTCCAGAATCGACGTTAGCTCTTCGTCGCTTATAGGGCTAAGGCCGACTTGCCCTCGCCAGCGATTCACGTTGGCGAGCAGACCTCCTGCCATTCCGGCTAGTTTTATTAAGGAGACGTCAGCCGCTTCGCTACTGGTAGGCACAGAGAAGCTCGCCATCCGCATGCTAGAAGCTCGACCAGGCTCCCAACCATCCGGCGCCTCATAGCCAATTTCTTGGGTGGCCTTGGATTCGCTTCCTGAATTCTCGTTGTTTGAAGTCGCCTCAGGAGCTTTGGCTTCCCGATAGGTCACCACCGACGGTTCATTTGAACACGACCAGAATAGGAAAGGCAAAAGACATACGGCCAGGGGCCGCATTCGGAAAAATGCGCCAATCGTGTAAAGCATTGAGGGCACAAGACAATCCATGTTTCTCCTCCCCACAAGCGCAAAGCGTCTGCCAAGCCCCTTTGTAAGTCGAATTTCTAGGGTTGTTTCCTTCTGCTAATCAAAGCCGCTCCCTCTAGATTGATCTTCAACCAAAAGGTTTCAATGTCACAGATCCGCCTGGATTGTAATGATTTATCCAAGACAAACCGTTCAGAGGTAATCGAAGAGAAGGCTTTTCGGTAATAAGATCTGATAGATTCAACCCATAAAAGCCGAAGGCGTGGAGCCCATTCGGATCAGCAACCACGCCTTCAATAATAAACGCTACGTGAGATTCCCTCAAACTAATGTGTAGAGAATAAGGTAATATTGGGAGAATGTTTTGTCTAGAAAAATTAAAGACAAAAATGTCTTTATTAATCAGTTTGATCGAGGTTGTTAGCAATCGCGCATGAACAAAAGGATGGCATTATTTTGCCGAATAAGGATCAGCTGCGTCTCT
>JANQKI010000116.1 GCA_028281165.1 Opitutaceae bacterium
TCGTCGCTGCCGATCGCATTGCGAATATTGAGCTGAATCTTCCAATCCAAAGGCATGTCCATGAGTTTGATTTTACGCTCGTAGTTTATCCAAACGTCGCCGTTGAGTTCATCCGGTCCCCAATACGGATTATCCAAATTGGGAGTAACGATACCCTCAGCATCCGCAAACGCTTCATAGCCGGTAGCCACCTTGCTCTGCCACCGAAGCGCGCCACCTAGAGCGAAACCGTTTAGACGCGAATCACCCAAAAAACGATAGGTAGTGACTAGATTAGCCCTGTGCTCTCTCTGCTCCAAGGAGACCGTGCCATCTCTCGCCCGCAATGCGACAACCGGATTGACCTCCGATGTCAGATACTGAGTAAAAGTGGTGGTGGGACTGCCACCTGCGCCCAGATGCGGAATACGCGTCACAACATCGAGACCCCTGTCCTGTATTGCTTCCCAAACCTCAAAGATCAATTCACCCGCGACGGGCGCGGAATCACTGGTTACAGTCTCCTGTTGACCATAATTGAACATAACACTCCAGTTATCGGTTATATTGCCCACCAGATCGATTTCGAACCCTTTCGAAACCGCATTGGTTACGGCGACTCTTCCTGGATTCGGATCAATGATAAATGCCGTGCCATCGTTATTGAGACGCGGGTTATACAAATCCAATTGGGTTTGCGGCATGAGACTTAGTATCGCGTCATACATCTCGTCATATGACGTGATATCGGGAGTCAATGTTGGGCGAGAATCCAATCCAATCAATAGCGCATCCTCAAAGGGAAGGCCTTGGAGTTCTGCCGATTTCCAGTTGGTCATGAAGTTGTTAACGAGAATACCCATCCCCCCTGGCGATGAAGAGGCGGTCGCATTGTTCTGACTCAACTCATACCAATTGAAACGGGCCGACAGCTTGTTTTCGAACAGTTGAAGAGTGAATCCGTACTCCTTGGTTTCCCCGGTTTCTGGAGATAGAGTATTTCCATTCGCGTCTCTCCTAATGCGTCCAGGAACAAAGGTTTCCGATTCGTTGTAGTGAGCGCTCAGATTCGCGCCAAACGGCAGATCTCCCCACTGTTCGGGCATGTGACCCACAAGACTCCAGGTCGTGGTTTCGTTGCTTACTTCAGTTATTTGATCCGCATGATCGGGATTAGATTCATCAGCGATCTCGATTCTTCTGGGATCCAGATCGCCTCTTTCCAATCGCCCATCGCTCAGCATGTCGGGGTATTTGATCAAGGAGTTGGCGAGCGATAAATTCTCGATCGTTTTAAAACTGTCGTCGCGCCAACCGACAAGCCCTACGAGGTTGCCTCCGAAGAAATACGATTGCCAGCTAAAGGCTTCCGACTCGTTAACTTGACGCAGCGCGCTTCCACTGTGCAGGTAGTTCGTAACCTCGAAAGTTTCCTCATACATTGGAGCGGCCGCCCCTTCAGTATTGGCAGGCGTCCCGGGAAAAAAGGGCATGAACCACTGAGTGATCTGATCACCTGGCTGCGGAATGTCTATGGTCATATAATTGTTAAGATGAACATCAGACGGACTTTGAAATCCCGAACCTAGCAACGATTCTCCTAAATAAACCACCAGTGGCATATTTCTGCGTTCCCCATTGATACGCGCATTTACGGTCGTTTCCAGATCCCACGGAGATCCCGGAATGTCGATCATCTTGTTTTTCGTGTCTCGGGTGTCCCTGTCGATGGTACTATCGCTGTAGAATCCAGTGAAAATGTGACGACCGAACCACTTGGCGATGCCATCTTTTCCCGTGAAATCCGCTTCGTAGAATGCAGTGGCTCGCGTCGTATCGCGGTCGATGCCAACCGTTCGAAAAGGCGTGCCTATGTCTACGAGGAAGGGACGTCCCAAGTTGGGATTAGGCGCTCCATTGCTCAAGTACTCCATGATATCGACTTTGATGGAATAACCTCTGAATCCATTTCCATCAAAACCGCCTCCAGCAAACGGATCGTAGAACTCGTTCGTGTATTCCTGGTTATCAAACGCGAGTTCGATACCGCCTTTGCCACCAAAAAACTGCTGCTCAAGAGCAACGTTATGGACGTCGATGTCGTAGTTGCGGTAGCTTACATCTCCGACCGCAGCCATGTTCTGGTTATCCCATATTCCCCGATCCGTTATCACTGGAACCGTGAAGCCAACTACGTTCCCAAGCTGTCCATCGTAAAAAGAGGTGGTTGAGAACATGTCTACTCTCTGCAGACCAAGCGCTCCTCTCCAGAGCGTCCTTGCCAGTATTCCATCCACATGCTCCGAGCCCGGGATATTGATACTAGGCTCCTCTAAATTCGGTTGGTGATAAATCGCCGGCGGTTGAATGAAGTAAGGGCGGTTGCCCGCCAAAGGAAGATTCGGAAGGTCCCATTGACCTGTTCGGTTATCGAGAGTCGTCTTGGGAACAAAGCTCTCGGTCCAATCAGGAAACTCTATGCCCGTATACTGCTGGATATCGCTAGGCGGCAACCGAAACCAATCGGAAATACCATCTCCAGGAGGAATGATTTTCGGAGGATTCGAATCTACATTAATCGACTCTATATTTCCGCGGAAGATAGTACGGCCAAGTATGCCTCCATCGCTTCCATTATACAGCACGCTATTCACGGCGGCATAAATGCGGCGGTCATCCTTAAAAGTCGGCTTTTGCTGGTAGTCGGTCTCGTCATTCAACATGATCAACCGCAAAGCAAGACGGTCTTTTACGATCACCTTATTAAAGTCGAATACCTCACGGTGGCTCCATCTCTCTCCTACCCTCAACTCGACGCTTCCAAAGTCTTTTCCTAGCACCGCTTGCTTAAGCGATTGATCAACGACTCCACCTGGCGTCGTCGCCCCGAAGAGGAGCGAATTAGGTCCGCGGTTGATCGTAATATTCGTAGTATTGTATCGGTCGAACGGAACATCGGTTTCGAACAGACCTCTTGAGAGCACCGCGCTCGAAAGGCCTCTCACTCGAGTAGCCCCCTGCGCATTGCGCGTCGTGCTATTGCTCCTCAAGCGGCTGCCGCCTGTATCATTCGTGTCAGCGAAATTACCCTGAATGCCGGCGACTTCAACGTTGAGACTGTAAGGCAGAATAGTCTCTGCATCCGTAGCTCCGGTATCTTCGAATAACTCTTCAGTCAGAACGGAGATCGCTGAGCCAAGATCCACCAATCTGCTTTTAACTCGAGTACCTGCTAGCGTGCTCGTTGCTGCATAGCCAGTGCTTTCCGAACCGTCCACCACAAACGGCGACAGTTCGAAAACGGCGTCTTCCTCTCGATCCTGGGCGGAAGCAGGCGGTTCGACGTTGACCGCGGCGATTCCGAGCAAGCCAGAAAGCAGCTTGCCAATTGTGGGTATTTTTTTGTTCATTTCTTTTCTAGCGTGTTGTTTCGGGTTAGCGTTTGCAGACCCACTCGAGTTGCCGCTCGATAGGTCTGAGGAAAGTTTCGATGAGGAATCGTCAAAACGGACCAAAGCGAACGCGCCCGATTCAACATCTTGATCGAATCCGAGAGGACTGCCTTCCAGCATGATTTCCAAAGCCTCTTCTGGTAGGTAAATTCCGGATACTTTGTTGGTCCTGACTTCCTCGACTTGCTCGAATCGATAGATAATGCTCACTTTAGACTGTCGCCCAAACTCGCGAATGGTTTGCCTCGCTTCGCCAGCATCGATTTTGAATTCCATCTTCTTGCCCGGGAGGGCCAAGGCGCTAAGCAAACCGATCTGCGGCAAAAGGCAGAGCGATATGCGAGCGACAGATTTAAGGAATGAGGAATTCAATTAATTTCGCGAGGGGTAGTAGACTGCAATAGCCTGTGAATCCTTGTCGTGATGAAATATTAAGCCCGAATCGGATATCATTTTCTCCAACGCCATCTCGGGAGTCATCTTTCCGCTAATTTTTTGCGTTTCAATGCCCTGCAGATCATTTTCGCTGAATAGGATATTAATCCCGGCTTGAACTGAAAATTGCTTAAGCGTCTCCGAAGCCTTGCCCGCTTTCACATCGAACTCGACACGCTCTTCTTTGATCTGACAGGACACGGAAAGCAGAGAAATGGCGAGTACTAAAAATATTGATACAAAGGATCGGTAAACCACGGAGCGCTGGCTGAATAGGGTTTAGTATCAGGAGTTATTGAACAGGTAGATCGTTCCATCCTCGCCCCATTCAGCCTTGATCTCGAAGTTGGATTCCAGCAGCCGAATCAGACCGTTTACATTGTCAGACCAGAACATGCTTGAGAGACGAGCCTCGTTTACGGAGGCATCGACAATCACCATCTGAACAGGATTCCGGCGGTTGAACTCGTCTACGATTTCGCTCAGGGGAACGTTTTCGAAATCGATGAGGACCGGCTGCCAGATGAGTTCCCGGGCCACGGTCTCCTCGCTGATGCTTTCAATGAGCGGAACGAGCTCATCCGAATTGAGATCGACCTTAACGCGTTGATTCACCTCGATAAAGGCCTCACTCGCAGGCGATTGCGAACCCAGATTTTCAATACTAGATGATTGTACGGCTACTGTTCCCTCAGTCACAATCACCTCGACTTCGTGCGGCTGAAACCTGACATTGAACTCCGTGCCCACCGCTCGAAGGTGCACTCCAGCCACTTCGACGAAGAAGGGTCTGTCGGGATCTTTCTCGACCATGAAATTCACCTCGCCTTTGAGGAGACGCACCGTACGACGCATATCGCTATAGGCTACTTCGATCTCCGCGCCCCGATTCAGCTGCAGAGAGCTCCCATCCTCCAAATTCCTAGTTTGTATCCGCTCTACGATTACATTCTCGTTTCTATTCTGCTCTGCATTCCCATTGAAAACCTGCAGTCCTGTCCAGGTGAATACAGCCCCTAAAACGAGAGCCGCGCAGGCGACCATGGCGAAGCGACTGCCGAACCACGAGCGCCTTGCCGATCCGGACCGATTTTCGAGAAGCAAATCCGGGTCTTCGGAGGATCCGTAGGCAGTCTGCAAGCCAGCCAATCGATCCAGTTCTTCCCAATTCCATTTCTGCTCGGAATAGGCTTTCTCATGAGCCTTTGATTTTGCCAGCCAGCGATCGAACTCCTCCTGTTCTTCTCGAGACAAGCCCCGGTCCACTTTGGTAACCCAGTCCGATGCCGCCTGCTCGATCGCCGACCATGCTTCACTATCAAACCTGAAATTCTTCATCTATTCATTCCTCTCTTGTAGCCAATCTTTCGAAAATAGTCGCCGCATTTCTTGAGCCCGATGGCGGTCTGAACCTGGACGGTGTTGACAGTGATCCCTAGCTTCTTCGCCACTTCCTTCTGGGAAAATCCATAGATTTTCCTCAAAGTCATCACCTGACAGCAGCGCGTTGGGAGGCTCTGAAGGGCCTCGATCAGAATATTCACTTCGTCGTTGGCGCTAGCCTCTTCCGAGGGAGATCGCATCTTGTCTACGATATCAAGCGGGTTTATGTCCTTCGCGTCGAAGGGATGCTCATGCTTGAGCCTTCGAAAACGAGTCATCACGAGATTCTTCACCGTTACGAACAAGTAGGCTCTCGGATTAACGATGGGACCCGACGTATGCGCCCTCATTAGACGGAAGTAGGCTTCTTGAATCACATCGTCGACGTCTGCGAAAACGGGAAAACGAGATGAGAGCCAACTTCTCAAATCTTCCTCGTGAGGCAGCACCTCTCTGGAAAACCACTCGGATCCATCATCTCTCGCGGGTAGCCTTTGATTCATTGTAAGGGGGTAGCTTTTTATACCACGCGCGAGTTCCAAAAATCAGTTAAAGGAAATCGCATTTTTTTCTGATCCTCGCCTGCTCTCTTGAGCAGGTCTTGAGATTGCCTTGGACCTCATGCCAACATTCAAACAGCCCCGCATCCAAATAGCAAAGGCTTTAGTCGCAAGCCTCCTCGTACTTTTGCGCCTTGTAGAATTTTCGACTTAGTCCTGTGCCTCTATTGCTTTGAGGCGAATCCACCCAGGAAAAATCGACTATTCTTTTGCAGCTATGATGTCCGCAAGAATCCTGCCAATCTTTTGCTTGTTCCTGTCGGCTTTCTTGGGAACGACTTTGTGGGCAATGACCATATTCAATTTCGGCACTACGAAGATGAATTGACCCAAGTAGCCCTGGGCCGAATACATTCCTTGCCAATTTTCGGATTCTTCCGGCCTATCCCAGATCCACCACATATGACTGAAAGCCCAAGGACGGTTCTTCATTCTTGGAGGATTCATTTCCGAACGTGGGGTAACAATTTCTGAAGTCGTTCTGCGTACCCATTCTTCAGTTACGATACGCTGGCCGTTCCACATTCCTTTTTGCAACATGAGTTGCCCAACTCGCGCCATATCGCGAACGGAAAGGTGCATATGGTAGGAGGGGAAATCAGATTGAGACAAGTCTCCTCCCTTCTTGTGCGTCTTGCGTTTGAAGTCTCTCATACCAAGAGGGGTCGCGAGCTCTTGTTCAAGCGCATCGTAAATGTCTACACCGGTTTCCTGTTCGAAAATGTGGCCAGCCACATTGAAATCCCAATTGCTGTAAAGCCAGTATTCACCCGGCTTATACGATCCTCTTTCCGGAGCGTCTTTGAGATCGTCTCCCCCATTGGATGCCGGGTGAAAGACGCCCGAGATGGAGTTGATTATATCGTAGATAGTGGCTTGTTTCTCCTGTTCTGAGAGTCCTTGTTTATCGTCAATTCCCAGTTCAGCTAGCGTCTTGGAAAGGTCTATTTTCCCACGCTCGATATAAATGCCGTAGAGAATGGAGAGGATGCTTTTGCGGCAGGAAGCAATATAGGAAACTTGCTTGGTATTCCCATATTGATAGATCGCTTTGCCATCTACAATGACCAGCAGTCCAGTGGTATCCGCTTTTGTTCGAATGAACTGGTCGAGTTCTTCGAAGGCTGAGTCGGAAAATCCCAGATCCGAAGGAGATGCTGTCGGCCATGTTTTGCCGATGTCTTCGATCGCAGCGAATGAAACCGCTGTAATAAATAGTAGTGCCGAAAAGAGGAAGAAGCGAGGAAGTCGATGCATGTTGATTGCGAAAACGATGGAACGTGACTCGACATCTCTGCTCCATGTCAGTTCCACCTGCAAAAAAAACTGACCTTATCAGTTGGTCTGTCCTACTAAACGGCAGAGAGAGCGTAATTGCAGTTTTAGTAATAGGGAATGAGTAGTTTGGAGTTATATCCGATCCGAGCTGCAGAAGGAAACCCAGATAAGACATTACAACTCGACTGGCTCCGCATCGCAACGATCTCTCCTCTTCAAGATTCGACATAGGTTTCGATTCGAACACAGTCCCTAGTCGCATGTCTCCTCGTCGCTTCTTCTTTTGCGGTTTTCTCTACCTCGCCCTATCTCTCCCACTGTCGTTTTGGGGAGAGTCTATTCAACAGTCCGAATCCTATCAACGCGGAGAGCAAATCTACCAATCGGTTTGCATCGCCTGCCACCAAGCGGATGGGAAAGGCATTGAAGGGGCCTTCCCTCCCCTAGCCCAATCGGACTTTCTTACGGAATATCGTGATCTTTCAATAAAAGCGGTCCTATTCGGGCTGTCAGGTCAGATCAGAGTCAATGGCATCCGCTATTTCGCGGCCATGCCCGATCCTGATTTGAGCGATCAACAGGCAGCGGATGTCATGACTTATGTTATGAATGCCTGGGGCAACCAACACGAGCCCGTCTCTTTGCAGGAAGTCCAATCGATCCGGCAGGGCGCCAATCGTTTGCCTGATCCCTATCCTCAACTACCTGAAGCTCCCAAGGGATTCGGGCTTTCCGAATTCGCTCGGCTTCCCGAAAATGGCGTCCGACTGGCCTCCGATCCCGAAAGCAGATCGCTCTATCTCTTGGCCCTGTCAGGAAACATCTACCGATTCGATTCAGACAACCGCGACGCGACTCTTGAAATCGAACGGTCGACCTACATCGATAGCCAAACCGCTCGCGATCAAGCCCTCGGCTTTCTCATCGATAGCAAACGGCAGATGTACGTCATCCTCAATCAATTGATCGAAGGCTCGCCGTGGCAGATGAGCCTGGTCACCATCTACCGATCCGAGCCCCTCGATTCGTCTGGTCGCCCTGGCGAACTGAAACCCTGGTTTCGCACATCGTATCCATTTGGCAATGGCGGTCTCACCCACGGGGTCAGCGGCATGACTCAAGGACCCGATGGCCAGCTGTATATAAACAGCGGCTCGCGAACCGACTCCGCCGAGGTGGCCGACAACCCGCTCTGGTGGCCAGGGGCCGAGACGGAGACCACGGCCTGTATCTGGAAAATGGATCCCGAATCAGATCAGCCTTCCATGGAAGTATTCGCCAAAGGGATACGCAATGCCTGGAGCTTGTGCTTCTCTCCCGATGGCGATTTGCTGATGGTCGACAATGGACCTAGAATACCGGCCCCCGAAGAGCTTAATCACATCGAAGAAGGCAAGCACTATGGCTTTCCCTACGAATTCGGCGACATGCTGGCCGTCGATCACTACCCGCATGGCAAGCCCATTCCCGAAGGACTGGAACTGACCAGGCCCATTCCCAATATCGGCCCTGCCGCCGGAGGCAGCGAGAGCGAGCCTATCCTCTCCTTCGATCCACACTCCTCCCCAGCGGGGTTCATATATTGCGACGCATCCTTTCCGCCCGCACTGCGTGGCAAGTACCTCATCGGACGCTTCGGCTCGCTTTTCCAAGGATTCACCGCGGGCTTTGACATTCTGCTCGCTACCATCAAACGAAACGAGCAAGGCCAGTACACATCGACCATGGAGACCTTTCTTTCCCCCTTATCACGTCCTCTGGATATTCACGCGACTGAAAACAGCGTCTACATTCTCGAATACGGGCGCCAGAACGATTTTGAAGAATCAAGAAAGGGTCCCGGCCGCATCCTCGAGCTTTCCTGGTAAAAGTTTTGTCCCTTTGCCCTCCTCTAAAAGGCGATCAATGTATGAGAGATAGCTTTTCCGGGTTTCGGTGAGCGAAAATCGTCTGTATTTGGTTGTCGATGACGTGGAGATTGAAGGCGGTAATGATATTGCCATCCTCAAGCAGGAGGAGAGCAGGAGCGCCGTTGTACCAGATTGATCGATACGTGTATCGTTTGCTCGAAGCTGCCGATTGGCGATCGATGTTTATAAAGAATTTCGCGATAATTTCCACACCCTCGAGTACCTTTCGGGCGGCGATGGCTTTGCCCCCGCCATCGGATATGAAGGCGACGTCCTCCGCTAGGATTTTCTCGAGATTTTCGAAGTCGCCGTTTTTTATGGCGAGAAAGAAAGAGTTTATGAGTCGCTGATGGGTTTCGGGAGTGCTGGGGTATCTCGGCCTGCTGGCCTGAACGTGATCGCGAGCCCGCGAGGCCAGCTTGCGGCAGGCGGCGGGGGATTTGTCTAGAATTTGCGAGATTTCCTCGAAGCTGTATTCAAAAATGTCATGCAGTATGAAGGTAGCTCGTTCCGAGGGCGAGAGGCGTTCCAAAGTGTAGAGGAGCGCGGTGGAAACGGTGTCATCGATGGAGAGTTGCTCGGCTGGGTTCGAGTCGGTCGTGAGAAGAGGTTCCGGAAGCCAGGGACCGACGTAGGTCTCGCGGCGACGTTGGGCGCTTTTCTGGCGGTCGATAGAAAGTCGAGAACAGACAGTGACCAGCCAGGAACGGAGATTTTCGATCCTGGCCGCCTCCGTGGTGGAGTATTTAAGGTAGGTTTCCTGCACGATGTCTTCGGCTTCCGCTACGGACCCGAGCATGCGGTACGCGATGCCTTGGAGAAGCGCGCGGTGAGATTCGAAAGGAGACTTCATGCTCGTGCGAAGAGAACTGCCTTTGGACAAGGTCGCAACCAAACGCGAAAGTCGGGCTCGAATTTCATATAGGCATTCGCTTTTCCGCTATAACGCAAGTGGCGTGAGGTTGCAGGATTGGGCGTGCCCAAAGGCCTGCTTAAGAGTCGGATAGACAGGAGCGGAGGCGAGGATGAGAGCGAGTTCAGCAATAGCTTTTTCGCCGTACTCTTCTTGCAGAGCAATCAGGAGCTCAGGATCGACTGCTTCATGATTGGATACGCAAAGGGCGTAGCGGCGAACGAGTTTCAAATTGTCAGGGAGAAGATCGCCGTCGCTGATGGCTGACCGTATAAGTTCAGTCGAAAGACCGGCCTCCCTGGCCATCTTTACGACCAATTGCAGACAGGGACCACAGTCGGCGGCTTGGGTGGCAATGAGATGACAGACGAAAAAAGCGTCTGCCGGAGCCTTCTGACGATGTTGCGATAGCGGCATGAAGTTCGCGAACTTGGCGAAGCCGTCAGCATCTTTTTCGGCCAGCTCGAAGAGATAGCTAGCGTCGTAGTCATAGTGGTTTTCAAAGCGTTTGAGGGCTTCGAGAGCTTCTTGGTTTTCCGTCATGATTTTTTCCTCGGTTTTGATTTTCGTATCAGGTTCACCAAAAGTGACGAAACAGAAGCAGCGTTTGTGACATGATAAGGGAGGTATTATGAAAAAGGCGCCACGATTGAAGATCGGACTGCCGTGTCGGCGTCTCGAAGAGCTTCTCGCATCTTCCCGTATGGATCGTCGAGCTGTGGCCAGAACGTTTTTGGGGAATCAAGAAAAGGTCCCGGCCGCCTCATCGAGTTCTCCTCGTAGATATGGAAAATGTTGCCCCGAGTCCGGGGATCGTCCATCAAACGTTCCGTGAGGCTGCGAACCGAAGATAAGCGCAATTCGACGTGGCTGAATTGCTCCGCCCCGATTTGCCTTAAAGCTCTATTGCTTTTTTGCTGCGCGACCGTTGACGGCGAAGAATCGCCAACCGACGGACTTTTCTCGAATCGCATCCTGCCAGTGACCGACAACTACTGTCTGGATTGTCATGATGACAACACTACAAAAGGCGGTCTCGATTTAGAGAGTTTCTACGACGAAGCGCATACGCTGGCAAATCGCGCGATTTGGAAGAAAGCCTACGATATGCTGGACGCAGAGATGATGCCGCCACCCAAGGAGGATCATCTCCCATCGCCAACCGAACGGGCCGAACTGCTGGCCGCGATCGAGGAATATCTGGCGATTCCGGATCCGAACTTAGGACAAACGAATCCGGGCAAGCCGATCGTCAGTCGTCTTAATCGGCTTCAATACAACAACACGGTTCGCGATTTGTTTGGGCTAGATCACGACGTGTTCATATTGCCGGACCGCTTGCCTACGCGAAGGGATCCTTACTACGCCGAGAAAGGCGGCATGCCGGACTCGATGATCGTCAATATTCGCGAATTCGGCAGCAAGTACACGGTTCTGCTTCCGTTTTCCGGCTTGCCGGGCGAGAATCGAGTGGCGCACGGATTCAATAACCGCGGAGATGCGATGAATGTTTCGCCGCTGCAGCTGGAGAAGTATGTCTCGATCGCTGGAGAGTTGGTTAACTATCAGAACTTCATGGTGGAGAGTCCACGGTTTTTGGCCTTGCTGGGGTTGGACGTCGACGCGCTCTGCGGACCGGATACGGGTGGGACCGGCGGCGTATTGGTGGAATCAGGACAGCAGTTCGCCGCTCGGGACAACGTCCCCGCATCCGCTCCTGATAACGACTTTTCCCTGACCGACTTTCGACAGGATTTGCAAGCCGCTCGAACCCAAGGCCGGGCAGCTGTATTCGATATTCCGAATCCGTTTCAGAAAGAGCTTCTGTTCGACTCAGGCGCGATCATCGCGGTGAAATACGGCTCGGAGAACGAAAGGCGGTTTACGATTAATCCCACCTATGGCGTCAGCATCATTCCTTACGAGACGGCGGAGAGCACGGCCAACGGCTTGTGTATGGTCAATAGTCATGGAAACGAGAAGTACTTCGATCTCGTGCTCGCAGCGGATGCCAATGATCCGCGCGAAGAGATTCGCTCCCTCGGTTTGTGCGTTCTTGGGATGAATGAACTTTCTGGATACGTGACGGTCACGGTGACGTTGAGCGACCACCAGCGCATTTCGCGTACAGCATACGTTGGCGATGAAAATACGTTCTTCGGCTTCGATATTCCGGAAGGCTCCTCTTCGGTGAAGGTAACGATCGATGGCCAGGCTTATGGTGGCAAATACATCGCCGTCGGAGATATCGCGATCGCGACGAGCCAAGGGACGGTCGGAAGGGGAAACCTGAGCGACCCGTGGATAACGAAGAACCGGCTCAAGCCAGGATGGAAGGACCACTCGCCGCGAACGCGCTTGGGGTATTTCATGAACGACGCGTTTCGTCGAAAGGCGACTGAAGAAGAGGTCGATCGCTTCTACTCGATCTATCGGAATGAAAAATCCCGCGGAGCGTCGAGCGCCGACGCCATGCGCGTGGCGGTTCAATCGGTTCTGTCTTCGCCGCAGTTCCTCTTCCGTCTCGAGAAGGATGCTTCGCGGAAGGATGGTCCGATTCGCGAGCTAAGCGACATGGAGTTGGCCAATAGACTAAGCTACTTTCTTTGGGCATCCATGCCGGACCGGGAGCTCTTTGAAACGGCCAATCGGGAAACGCTTAGCGAGCCCTCCGCGTTCGAAGCGCAGGTCAGGCGGATGATGCGCGACCCGAAAATTCGCGAGCTGGCCGAGACCTTCGCCGTTCAATGGTTGCGGCTGGATCAAATCTACGCGACAAAACCGGACAGGGAAGTTTTCAAGGCCTTCTACCGCGACCGCCTGGAAGAGGATACGCTGCATGACGATTACATCATCGAGGCGGTTCTCCTTTTCGAAACCATCATGGTTGAAGACCGTAGCATTCTCGAACTGATTGATGCAGACTACTCCTGGCTTAACGCTTTCCTGTTGGATGTCTACGAGCTCGATGACCGTCAAGAGGGCTTGTTGGCCGCAGCGCCGCAACATCTCAAGGACACAACCGGAGTCACAGATCGCACCAGATACCACCTCTGGTATCGCGTTCCACTGACCGACAAGACAAGGGGTGGAGTAATGACCATGGGCGGGCCGCTTACGCTCACTTCCACGCCGCTGGAAACGAGTCCCATCAAACGCGGTAATTGGATGTTGGAGACAATTTACAATCGCCCTCCGCCAGAACCCGCCATGGCTTTCGTTCTCGAAGAGGATGAGAACGCGGACGCCAGCGAGCCTAAGACCCTGCGCGAAATGTTCGAAATGCATCGCGACAACCCTTCCTGCTATACCTGCCATAATCGCATCGATCCTTTGGGCTTTGCTCTCGAAGCCTTCGATCCAATTGGAAGGTTGCGTGAAAAGGATACCAAAGGCGCGGTGGTGGACGCTAGCGGCATCTGGAATGGCAAGGCCTACGATTCGCCCGTCTCGTTCAAGTCTGCCATCATGGAGCGCCCGGAGAATTTCGTGAGAGGCTTCATCGAGCATATGCTCAGCTACGCCATCGGCCGCAAGCTGGAGTACTACGACATGGCCACGGTGTGCGACATCCAGCAAACGCTTGAGCAGCGAGGCTATCGATTTTCAGAACTCATTTTAGGGATCGTCAAAAGCGATCCTTTTCGTAAAACCTTAACCGAGAGTACCCCTGTGAGCGGAAGTCAGCCCACCCATGCCAAACTTGCTATTCCGCCTTCCACCTCCGCAAATATGCTTCGGCGTGACAAGGAAGGCGGTACTCCAACGAAGAGCGCCAAGGCTGGAGTTCCGGCTTTAGCCGGTTTCCGCAACTAACGAAACCCCTCAAAACCAAATCGAGCCGCTATGATATTGAGCAATAAACGAATCTCCCGCAGGACCATGCTGAAAGGAGCAGGCGTTAGCCTGGCCCTGCCGTTTCTGGACATCATGAAGCCGCTGGAAACGCTCGCCGCCACCGTCCCCGGTGCCCCAGCGAGCCCCAAACGCGTCGCCTTCGTCTACACGCCAAACGGTTTCTGGCAGCCCGATTTCGTTCCTACAACGGCTGGTGTGGGTTGGAAAATGCCGAAGTCGCTCATGGGGCTCGAGCATCACAGAAACGATTTTTCCATCGTCACTGGTCTCGATCGTAAATTCGCAGGTGGCACGAGTACGCACGGACAATGCTGTTCCTGCTGGCTTTCGAGTTCGCCGGCGGACGAGGCTCTCGATGGCGGTTTTCCGACCAACAGGACGGTCGATCAATTCCTCGCATCGAAGCTAGGAGAGAATACCATGCTGCCGTCGCTCGAGTTGAGCTGCGTCGATTTCAACGACAACAAGGAAAGCCGCTACTACGAGAGCGTCTCCTGGTACGGGCCCGGCTACGCGGCAAACACCGAGAAAGATCCCCAGCTTGTCTTTCGCCGACTCTTCGGCAAACCCGATCCTCAAACCTCCAGCGTGCTCGACGCCGTGATGGACGAGGCCAAAGCCTTGCGCGGAGAACTTGGATACAACGATCGCCAAAAACTCGAAGAGTACATGCAAAGCGTCCGCGCCACCGAGCGTCGCATCGAGCTATCGAAGATCGCCATGGCAAAGCGCAGCAAGCCGCCGATTCCAGAACCGAAGGGGATACCGGAGGATCGGAGCGAGTATATCAAACTCATGGCAGACCTGATGTTTCTATCCTTTCAGCTCGATCTCACCCGCGTCGCTACTCTGGTCGTCGATCCGGAACGTTGGGCGACGCCACGAATGTACCACGGCGTTTTCGACAAGCCGATTGAGCATCACAAGCTGACGCACTCAAAAGAAGAAGGCTCCAAGGAGAAGCTGCAGAAGATCGACGCCTTCCATGTCGAGCAATACGCCTACATGATCGAGAAGCTTAAGCAAACTCAGACCGAGGACGGCGGATCGCTCTTCGATGAGACCACGCTCATCATGGGCAGCGGCATTAGCGATGGCGACAAGCACGACTTCGCCGACCTGCAAGTGCTCATGGCCGGCGGTCAAATCAGAAGAGGCGAACACATCAAGTTTCAAGGCGAACGTCCCTTAGCCGACCTCTGGCTGACCACGTTGAATCGGCACGGCGTCGAGCAACAACGCTTCGCCGACAGCGAACGCCTGATCCCGAATATCTTCGTGTAGGGAACGAGATTCTGTAAGGTTCCATCCGATTTGTAGTGATTATTTAACCACCCGCTCCTTACAGTCGCTGGAGTTCACGAAGTCTTGGAGAAGATTAATGAATATCACTCCGTGCACTCCGTGGTAAAACGTATCAAATAGCAAATTACAAGAGGCTCAAAAATCCTGCCCATAGCTCGCTATGGATCCTGCTCCCGCGAATGCGGGATCTAGAGAGCGTAGCGAACGATGTTAAAATAAACAACGACATGAATCATTTCAAATTCCTCTCTCATGCGCTCGCACTTCTCTCAACCACGTTCGCCCAAGCCGAAGAGCTCTGGAACTACGGCGACATCCGTCACTACTACGATTACGACAGATCGCTACCATTGGAAGCATCCTTGATCTCCGAGAAAACGAAGGACGGCGTAGTTGAAAAAATAATACGTTTGCAAGCCGCTGACGGCGAATGGATGAAAGCCGCCCTCCACATCCCCAAAGGCGAAGGACCCTTCCGTCTTTTTCTGGGACAGAACGCAGCAGCAGGTGGCGCCCAAGCGCTTGCCGAAGTGGGCTACCTTTGCGCGGATATCGAACGCCGCTTAGGCGGCGAACGCAAGCGGGAGGGGCTCTCCATGAGCTTGGACGAGAACTTCATGCTCTCGGTCTGGAGTCGTCAGCAAATGGGAGTCGATTACCGTCGTTTAATGGATTATGTGTTTAGCGAATACCGCATCGAGACGGATCGCGTCGTCATGGCCGGCACTTCCAGAATGGGAAGAATTTCCGTCATTACCGCCGCCTGCGACGAGCGTATCAAGACCGTGATCGCGCGCGCGTGCTGCGCGGATTGGTCGAAGCTCATCAGCGGTCCGGGAAGCGATCCATCGCTTGAGCATTTCGCGGATGAGCCTTGGTACGACCAACCCTTCTTTCGCCGACTGACCGCAGCCATCGATCCGCTCCACTACGGGCAATGGCTAGAAGGCCGCAAAGTCCTCGTGCAAAGCGGCGAAGAAGACAAGGTAGTCCCCACCATCGCCGTCAAACGCTTGGCCGACGTCCTCGAAGAAAGCGCCACCTTTCGAACGTATCCGGGAGAAGGGCACAGGCTCCTCGGCGATGCGGTTATCAAAGACACCCAAGCCTGGCTAAAGGAAAACGGCCTTTGGTAGAAGCCGAGGCGCCCTTTGGATCTTGATCATGCGAATGCGGGACTTTGTTGCTCCCTACTTGTCACACCGCAGTAAACGTACCGAGGTCGAAGACCGATTTGCCGCGGCGTAATCCAATGAAGACAGAAGCGACATCTTCACAATTTTCGAGCGGCCGCCCTGCTAAGCTTTGAGCTTGGCGGTTGTCTTGCCTATGACCTTAGCCCCTTCTACAAGATTGTGCCTTCGCTGAGCGGCGGGATTCCGCATACGGTCGATCAGTCTTATGACACTGGATACGCCCATCTCCTGAAAGGGAACGCTAATAGTGGTCAACTGCTTTTGGGAGGCCGGAGGAACGATGCCGTCGAAGCCGGTAATCGAGCAGTCCTTCGGGATGCTAATCCCGCGTTTCTGAAGTCGAGGCATAAGATCGTAAGCCTGGTGATCGGCCGCGCAGACCCATGCCGTCACGCCATTTCGGATACCATTCGCAACTTGCTTTTCCAGTTCAGGCAATTCGATGCGATCATTCTTGCGAACGTTCAGGGCCCACTTGTCCTCGAAGGCAAGTCCGAGTCGATAGAGGCTATCCACGAAAGCCCCGAAGCGACGGTAGAGCCAAGGCGCTTCTACCGAATACTTCCAAGTGTAGAACCCGATTTTCCTATGCCCGAGCTCGGCCAAGTGAGCCAACATTTGGTAGATTCCGGAATGATGGTCGACATCGATGCAATCCACGCCCCCTTCGCTGTAGTCTTCCGCGATGGATACGGTGGAAATCTTCTTGGACAACGATACGATGGTATCGAC
>JANQKI010000146.1 GCA_028281165.1 Opitutaceae bacterium
TTCCTGCGCGAAGCTGGCTACTATTGCTCCAACAATTGGAAAACCGACTACAATTTCAAAGGCGACGACAAACGCTTCTGGGACGATTGCTCGAGAGAAGCGCATTATCGCAATCGAGCCGAAGGACAGCCCTTCTTCAGCATCTTCAACCTCAACCGAACCCACGAGAGTTCGGTATTCGCTAAAAGGGTTGAGCAACATCGCCAGAGCGGACTAGCCCCGGTCCAGAACCGAATCCATCCAAACGACATCGCGGTACCGCCCTTGTATCCAGATAATCCTGAAACCCGGCAGGATCTCGCCAATTATTACGACTCCCTCACCAACATGGACCAGCAATTAGGAGAACGGCTAGCAGAGCTGGAGCGCGAAGGTCTGGCGGACGATACGATCATCTTCTACTACAGCGACCATGGCGGCGTCCTGCCACGCTCCAAACGCTACGTCTACAATTCCGGCACTCATGTGCCCTTCATCGTCTCGTTCCCCGAAAAATGGCAGCATCTCGCTCCAGGAAAGCCGGGAGAAAGCATCGATGAACTCGTAAGCTTCATCGATTTCGCGCCCACCTTGCTCGCCCTCGCCGGGATCGATAAGCCAGATCAAATGCAGGGGCGTGTTCTCTTCGGCCCCCGACGAGAAGAGGCGGCGGATCCCTACGCCTTCCTCTACGGCGATCGCTTCGACGAGACCTACAAGCTGAACCGAGCCCTCACCGACGGCAGGTTTCGCTACATTCGCAACTTCATGCCCTTGCAGACCGGAGCTTTGCAAAACGCTTATCCCTACAACATCGCTTCCTGGAATGCCTTCAAAGCCGCCTACGAAGCGAAAACGCTAACCCCCAATCAAGCTCGACTCTGGCAGCCAACGCAACCCGTCGAAGAACTCTACGATACCCAGGCCGACCCATGGGAGCTGAACAATCTAGCCGAAGATCCAGCCCAGCAGAAAAGGGTCGCCACTATGCGCGAGGCTTTGAGACGCAAGATGCTCGAAACCTTCGACTTGGGTCTCATTCCTGAGCCGATGTGGCATTCGCTCAGTCCCGGAGAACCTATTTATGGATACGCCCGCAGTTCCGCTTATGATCATGAAACCGTCGTGGACATGGCCCTCCTTTCAACTGAAGGCGACATGGCCAACCGAGAGACTTTAGCCAGGGCGCTGAAGGATAAAAGCCCAGTCATTCGCTATTGGGCCCTAATGGGCCTAGCCAACCTGCAGGATCATGGGGTCGAGGATCCGCTAGAAGGCATCGTCATGAAACCCGATCCAGAAGTCGCTAACCGCGTCCTTATTGCTTGGATACAAGCCAGAGCAGAGAAGGAAGAAGGCTTCGAAACAGTCGCTCGCGAAGCTATGGGCAGCTCGAACGACGCTCTGCTGGCCTACGCTTTGAATATCCTACGTCTGCTCGACGCTACCAATCGCATCCCCATGGAATGGTACGAGAAGCTAGCCGCAGAAGGCCCCGACGAGCTCGACAGCGCAAAACGCCTCGCCAGAATGGTCATCACGGGAAAAACCGCAGTAAGCTATCGCTAAAGGCGGACTTTCGCGTTCGCCACTGCATGTATCGCGTCGAGACGCCGCGATACACCTTGCCATGTTCGAGGTGGAGCTCGGTCTCTGGACAAGCTCGTTGATTAATTCTGCCCAAACTCCATTTTGAACTCATCGATCAGCTGCATCAATCGCGCGGCTTCACCTTTTTTCGTATCCACGTAATTATCACGCTCGTGGACATCGATGGCCAGATTGAAGAGTTCGGGACCTGTGTTGTCCCGATCGAATCGATGCGCTCCGTTGGGCAAGTACTTCCAATTACCGGATCGAGCGCCGATGACTCTTCCGTTCTTCAGATAGAGAAAGGACTCGCGCTCGAAACCTGCATCGGGATTAGCCAAGAATTTGGATACGTCTAAGCCGTCGATCTTAACCTTAGGCAATGCAGCTCCCGAGTAGGCTGCAATGGTCGGTAACAGGTCCAAGGTCGAAACTACTGAGCTGCTGACCTTCCCTGCGGGGATTTTTCCTGGCCAGCGAGCGATGCTCGGCACTCGAACGCCGCCCTCGTAGTTGCTGAATTTGCCGTCACGCAGGGGACCTGCGCTACCGCTGCGGTCGCCCAGCCCCAACCACGGACCGTTGTCTGAAGTGAAGAGGACAAACGTATTTTCCTCCAGACCACTTGTATCCAGAAAATCGAGCAACTTGCCAACATACCAGTCGATCTCCTCGACCGTGTCGCCATAGAGCCCACGCTCGCTCTTGCCGAGAAACTCGCTCGATGCGAAGAGAGGGATGTGCGGCATGGCAGGTGTCAGGTAGACGAAAAACGGCTTCCCTTGCCGCTTTTCGATGAAGTCGATAGTCCGGTCGAAGTAGCGTTGCGTCAGCGTTGTCTGATCCACTGGATACTCGACGATCTTCTCGCCTTCCATCAGCGGTACGAGGTCCGCCAGACCATGCTCGAACTTGATCTTCCGACGGTCTTTCAGATTTTCAGCGACGAGCTTCCGATCCGCCAAAGCTTTTTCACGCGTGTATCCATTCAGAAATACAGCATCGTCGGCGAACGCCTGATTCGGGCCGATGTACATGTCGTTGCTGTAGGGAATTCCAAAATATTCGTCGAAGCCTTGGCCCGTCGGCAAATATTCCGGATCATCACCCAAATGCCATTTGCCGATACACGCGGTTGCGTAACCCTCCTCTTTAAGCATCTCCGCAATCGTGATTTCCCTGGAGGCGAAACCACCCTGGCCGGGAAAATACACGCCCTTCGTTCCATGTCGGGCCGCGTATCGACCCGTCAATAAAGAGGCCCTCGACGCGCTGCAAACTGAAGAGCCCACATAGAAATTGGTGAAGCGAATTCCCTCATCCGCCATACGGTCTATGCGCGGCGTGCGAATATTAGGCGAGCCATAGCAGCCGAGATCTCCATAGCCCAGATCGTCGACAAAGATGATAATGAAATTGGGCTGTTTTGCCGTCAGAAGCCAAGAGCTGAACAGTAGAGATATGAAAAGGAAGCCGAAGTATTTCATAGTTGACCAAAAACTAGCAGTGAATTGCAGACGCGACGACCTTACGGTAGCTTCGCTAATCGCAAGAAAGGCATTCCCTCTTCAATGGCGAATTCTCTCGTCGAAACAATGCCCTTAGCCACGAAAGACCCCTCGCTCTCATCCCATTCAGATCTCAAGTCGGAATTTGTCTCCCAACGATATTCATTTCCTGGGTACGTTGAGCATTGTACGCTAATCAGCTCCTCATCCTGGCGCAATTCTATTCCCAATACATCGAGTTCACTTTCCGGTTCGCTGAATAGCAATCTGGCGGTCTTCGCTGGCATCGTAATTTCATTTATCATAGCTCCATTCGACAGCAAGTCGAGATAGGGTTGATCCAAACTTATCGTCTGTTCGGTTTCATGCGGATTGACGAGAACAATTCCATGCTCGAAACGCCGCTGGAAAACAAGGCTGTCAGGCAGGCGGTATCCCAAAACGTCGCTTGAAGCGCGGGTCTCGCTCGGACGTCCAATTTGCCATTGGAAGAATTCGGGAAGTTCTACGCTCTTGGAGCCATCCGGCCCTACCAGGGGAGTGAATCCGATTTGGGTGAAGATACTATCATCGTCCTCCACTTTCACAGCCATGAGATAACTCGCGTATCCAAATAGCAATACTTGATGGCGAAATGATTCCGGTTCGGCCGAAAATTGTCGGTTGTCGACGCCGCCATCGAGAATCAAGGGCCGAGCGGAATACTTTTTCTCGCCCATGAACATGGTCGATTGCGTACGCTCGATCCAACTCTCGTAGCCGGTCCAGCTAAACACCTTCCCGGACTCTCCTCCCGAGCCATAGCCCCCCACATGGTTTTCCTGAGCGAAGCCGTCGACAGGACGCGGTTTTTGCTCGTTCGATCTGAGCAGCTCCAGTCGATCGCTGTTTTCGTTTGTCGGATGAAGCACGTTATTGCCCCAAATAATTGGATACACGCCTCGACGGGCTAGAAATTCCGTTTGCATGAAATGAACGCCATCGTTCGCCCCGAGAGAGAACTCTTGAACGGTCAACGCCGTGTCATCGACGATATCCCAGCGCCTCCCAGTCGAAACCCCTCCTCCATCCATCCGATTGGACGACAGGTTTCCATCGAGAATATCGATCCACACGCCACCTCTTCCGCGATTATCGTGCTCCCGCAAAAGCCGATTTAGGATATCTATCCAACGAATACTCGTCGTTGGGTTTGTGCGATAATCGAAACGAGATGTTCCTCCTGGCTCTGGATCGGTCCCGTAAACCGGGACTGCGATCGCCGCGCCAGCGGAATGAGCCTTTGGAATAGTGCCATCCCAACCACGCGTCACCGTCAAGGTATTGCCAGAAACACCCTCTATCCGCATAAACTCGCCTCCAATCACGACCCAAGTGATATGGAAGAAAGTATTGCCTGAGAAACTGCCAGAGACAGCTCCGGCGGGGGCTGTACTGGCAAAGACCGTACCGTTCGTATCCGTGACTTGTATACTCGTTTCGCTAACAGAGATAGCTGAAGCCAGATTGGCGTAACGGTAGTACAAGAACTCGCCTTTGAAAAGTCGCTCGACCTCTTCGTCGCTGAACTCTCGGTTCTGGTCATCGAGATCGAGATAGTTCACGTTTCTCACTCGCCAGTTCCCAACATAAGGCGCCAGCTCGAAGTCAGGATTGATCGATCGAATGGTGGCCATCTGCTGAGAACTCCAATTTGGATTCCCATAGCAGGCATTGAAATTGCGAGCGATCAATTCCAAGTCCGCTTGCGAATAGACAGGATCCGGCCCTTGCTCACCCATGTAAAGCGGATAAGGCGAATCGTTCTCGCCGTACTTGGCGACGAACTGATCCTCCAATGGCTGGCCGAGGGCCACGCTTACCAATAACACCAACGACAAACTACACCTATAAAAGGACCGCATATATCTTAATGACAAGACCTTAGAGCTACTGTCCATCTCCGATAAAAACAACGACCGTTTTCGGACGTCATATCAATCCCATTGAATGGGGAGATGGAGTCCCTTCCTACACTTCGCCCGAGTAACATGGCTTATCGCGTGTAGTCTTTAATCTGATACTTGGCCTCGATTTGCGGTGGCTGTCCAGCGCTGTTGCGCGTGTCTGTCCAAGGCTCCACATTAATACGCTTCGCGTAGGCATCGTAACCGGTGATAAGCTTCTGGAATATTTGTGGATGTTCAGCCGAAATGTCTACTTGCTCAGTACGGTCCTTCTCCATATCGTATAACTCCCAAGGCTGATTCAGGATAGAAACGATCTTCCACTTTCCGAGACGACCGCCGCGGTTGCCTTCGTGCTCCCAAAAGACGGGCCCCTTTCGTTTGAGCGACTTCCCTTTCAATGTTCGAACGAAACTCGTTCCTTCCATCGGCTGAATCTTGTTACCCTTGTATTCCTTCGGGTACTGGGCTCCGGCTACTTCCAGAAAGGTTGGCATCACATCCACAATGTGCCCCCAGTCCTCAATGAATCCCCCTCGCTTGGACTTCTTGATTCCGTCTGGCCAATGGACGATGCAGGGTGTCGCTATGCCACCTTCGTGAGTGAAATGCTTATACATGCGAAAGGGCGTATCGGAATAATTAGCCCAGGACTGACCTTGGAAGACAGACGACCGAGCCGTACCCGATCTTTCAGGACCGCTGTACCTTCCGAAAGGCCCTTGCTCAGCGCAGGCTCCATTGTCTGACATGAAAACAAGTAAGGTATTTTCGAATACGCCACGCTCCTCTAGCTCGTCGACGAGTGTTCCCATGGCGAGATCCATACGGTCAACGCAGGCCGCGTAGATTTCCTGAATGTGCTCCATCCGATCGCGGTGTTCAGGCTTCAGTTTGTCCCAGTCAGGCACATCCGGATGCAACGGAGAAAGCGGCCAGTTTGCATCGATCAAACCCATCTCGATCTGTTTGCGGTATATCGGCTCGCGAAGACGTTCCCAGCCCTCGCTGAATTTGCCTTTGTACTTGGCTATCGTTTCGGAAGGCGCTTGCAGCGGAAAATGCGGGGCGCTAAAAGCTAGATAGAGAAAGAAGGGCTTCTTGTCTTCAATGGCTTCGTCAATGAAACGCAGTCCAAAGTCAGCGAAAAGATCGCTTGCATACCAATCTTTCGGCAGCTTATCCGAATAGGGATCGATCGGCTCTCCATTCAGATACATTGTCTGGGCCTGCTTGCTCGACGGATAATAGAATGCCGCGTTGATCGCGGTGAGCGAACGATCAAAACCACGTTTCCACGGCACCACTCCACGACTACCGCCCACATGCCATTTTCCTGAGATCGCCGTGAGATAACCCTCCTCGCGAAGAACCTCCGCAATGGTCACGCATTGATCGTTGAGCCTCCCTCTGTATCCAGGATGCCCTTCGCCCTTGTCCAAGCTCTCGAGGTAGCCAACGCCTGCCTGATGCGGATGAAGCCCAGTCAGCAAGGAAGCGCGCGTCGGCGAGCAGCGAGCTGTATTGTAGAACTGCTTGAAGCGCAATCCGTTCGCCGCGAGCTTATCGAGATGCGGCGTTTCGATAATATCAGCTCCATAGCAGCCGAGGTCGGCGAATCCCATATCATCGACGAGCACGAGAACGATATTGGGCTTTTGAGCTGAGTGAATCGACAAGCTCACGCAAAAAGCGATGACTAAAAGCAAGAAAGATCTAAGCATGGCTCGATATGTAAGCAAGGTGGCGCGAGGCGTCCTGCCTCGGCGTAGCTGATAAACGAAGACGGGTCCTCGACTCGCGCAATTTACTAGGCCAAACGCGTCGAGGACGCCGCGTTCCACCTTTGCTACAACTGTTTTCTATTTCTTGTTTCTCGCGTTTTGCGAAGGAAAGGGATGCCGATCGGCGATGGCAACCATCTGCTTGAGAAGCTCTGGCTTGGATTCCGCTAGATTCACCTTCTCGACTTGGTCTGTCTTATAATCATAGAGTTCGTAGATCGGCTCCTGTTCACCTTCCATATCGACCCAGCGAACGAGACGATAGCGTTCGGTTCGAATCGCCTGACCCACTCTGTTGTTATTTCGTGGAAATGTATGGTAAGCATGATCGCGTATCCGTTTTTTGGGGTCTCGGAGCACAGGTACCAGGCTTAGGCCATCGATGGGCTGCGGTCCCTTTGGAGCCGGCAAGCCTGCCAACTCAGCCAAAGTCGGATAAATGTCGACCGTTTCCGCTAGCTGCTTGGTAGAGCTGCCAGGCTTAGCAACACCTGGAGCCACGAAAAGGAAGGGGATGCGGTTGGCCTGCTCGTAGTTGTCGTGCTTGGTCCAGGATCCATGGTCGCCCAAGTGCCAGCCGTGGTCGCCCCACAAAACGACGATGGTGTTGTCGTCGAGCTCTAGTCGTTCGAGTTCGTCGATGACGCGACCAATCTGGGCGTCTACATAGGACACAGAAGCATAGTAGCCGTGGATGACGTAGCGCTTCATGTCCTCAGAAACGGGACCTTCCTCGGGAAATGGCTTGTAGTTCGCCATCTCGCCTCTGCCTTTGACGGCAAAGGCTGGAGCGCCTTCGGGATGTTCTTCGAACTCAGGCAAAGGCAGCTTATCCGCGTCATACATATCCCAATACATTTTCGGAACGGAAAACGGCAAGTGCGGACGAGCGAATCCAACCGCCATGAAGAAGGGCTTACCTTGCCCTGAGCCAGTCGAAGGGTCGGATTCTTTTTTGAGCTTGCGCATCCGATTGATAGCGTGGATAGCCACGCGACCGTCAGCATACGCTTCATCCGTAACGTCAGGCGCCTCGCCAATCGCGCCGCGAGGAAACTCCCTTATTGGCGGCAGACCCTGGAAATGCATCCGCGTATTCTGAAACATAATCTCCTCGCGGGTCAGCTGCCGACCGGTGCTTTCCGGAACGATGTATTCGATGACTTTTGCTTTGCGATGCGGAATAGACCAGGAGGCGTCGTCATTGGTGTTGCCATGGCCAATGTGATACACTTTGCCCATCGACTCGGCATGGTAACCCGCGTTCATGAAATGCTGCGGCAACGTTACCGCGTCGGGATAGATTTCGCGAAATTCGGTGCCAAAACTGTAGAAACCTGTGCTCGTCGAACGCGAGCTGAGCATGAGGTTGTAACGCGAGGCCATGCAGACAGCCTGATTGCAGTAGGCCAAATCGAAACGGATTCCCATACTTGCCAAACGATCAATGTTGGGCGAAATGGCATGCTCATCGCCGTAGGAGCCTAAGGCAGGTTTTAGATCATCTACTAGGATGAGGAGAATATTTGGCTTCGACCCATTCGATGAACTCAGAGCTGGCGAGCTCACCACAGGTGGTTTGTCCTTGGCAGTAGCAGACATACAGACGCCTGCAGCTAACGCCACGGCAGCAATGGCTTGTGTAAGCCTCTTTATCTCAAATATCTTCATTCGTATTTCGTTCTTTTCGGGTATTCTCAATTAAAGGTGACAAGTTCCACATCGAGCAAAGTATATTTTCTTAAAACACTCTGATCAGGTTCACTGTATCCACGTTTTGGCGCGACTGGATTAATTTCGATCGCTAGAATATTTTTTTCATCCTCAAGCGCCATCTTTGCTTCTTCATGAAGCGCGAAAGCAGTCGCGGGAACCACCTGTGGTTCTTCGTATCCGCCGAATACTTGATTGGACAATTTCTTGATAAGCTTGCCATTGAGATAGATCGTAATCTCCCCGTGGCCGACAAGACGCAGGCCAATTTCTTTGCTCGTTTGTTCCGGCATGTCGAAACGCGCTCGAATCAACGTTCGCTGTCCATCGTCTTCGCCTAGCAGCGACTCGTTCGCGGCCAGGTCGGTACCTGTCCTAAAACGTTTCCACCCCGAATCATCAAAGTCGGCAGCCAGCCAGCCCACGGGAGCCTCGCCTGTGGCGTATCGGATTTCCGAATGCGCTTTATCGAAAATCGTATCTTCTTCGAAACTACGGTATAGACGATCATGCAATTTCCTTAGCAGATCTGAAGGGATCTTTTTCACTTTTCGATCGTAAGTCAGCCAGCCATTGCACTCATGTTCGATATCCGAAATCTGCGTGTAGACCGCGCCGTTGCAGCCGTATCTCTGGAGTAATGACAGCTGCTGAATGAATGGCGTGTAGCGCTCGAGCCAATGAGCTCCATCGCGGTAGGTTTCGCGCCTGTTGTCGTTCACCGGCTCATCCTTGATCTCCTTTGGCTTGGCGCTTGGCCAGAGATGGCCATCAAGGTATACGTTGTGTCCGCCTAGCTCGCCGATCAAGGCAGCCCTGCCGTTCAAGCCCTTGCCGACCATGACCGTTGGCGAGAAGCGATAGTCGTGCATGTCATGGATATCGCCAACCCCGAAATCTGTCCAGCCGCTGGCGTTGCTGACGAGACGAGTCGGATCGTATTCGCTAACCCACTTCACGTTCTCCGGCGTATCAAACTGGCTCCACGCTTCGTTGAAGACGATCCACATGACAACAGAGGGATTGCTGTAAAGCGCATCCATCATCTCGCGCTGCTCTTGCTTCCATTGGGCTGCAGCCGCGTCCGTGATGTTCGGTTCGAACTTGCGCATGCAGACGAAGTCCTGCCAAACGAGAAGTCCTAGGCGATCGCAGTGATAATACCATCGACGCGGATGCGTCTTGATATGAACGCGAACCATATTGCAGCCGATCTCCTTCAAGTACTCGACATCGTAGAGCATCGCCGCGTCGCTCGGCGGCGTCAGAGCGCTATCGGGCCAGTACCCTTGATCCAACGGACCGTATTGAAAAATCGGTTTTCCGTTAAGCAGGATACGTTCGTTGCCCCGAGCATCCGGACCACGCGCGATTTCTCTGATGCCCGCGTAGCTCCGAACCGTATCCACAGCATCATGACCTGAAAACAACGAAACTTCTACATCGTAAAGAAACGGGGCGTTCGGGCTCCAAAGATGCGGGTCCTCCAAAACGACTTTCAGCAATTCGCCAGCCTTTCCCGTGGCCGTCACAAGCTCTTGATTTTCCGTCGACACCGTCACCTTCACGCTCGATGAGTCATCTCCCACGACAATCGGCTCCACTAGAAGGGCGTTCTCGGATAAATCAGATGAAACCTTCAATCGCTTGATTCGAGTCGCTGACACTGGCTCCATCCAGACGGTTTGATAGATCCCGGAATTCGGCGTATAGCGAAAGCCAATACGATTCTCCACGAGGGCTTGCTTGCCAATGGATTGATCGCCCATGTTGCACGGATCCCACACTGCAACCGTCAACTCCTGCTCCTCCCCTTCTTCAAGCGCGTCGGAAATATCGATACTAAAGGGAGCATAGCCACCCTTGTGCTCGCCCACACGTACTCCGTCGATGAATACGATAGCATGCCAATCAACCGCCTCGAAATTGAGTTGGACGCCCTTTCCGCTCCAATCAGCGGGCTTCTTGATAGTCCGTCGATACCAGAGAATCTGCCCCGGACGAAGCGTCTTGCCTACGCCAGACAATCCCGTTTCAGGCGAAAAGGGCACAAGGATTTTCCCGTCCCAATCGGCAGGCGGCATCGGATCGCCTTTCAAAAACGGGTCATCGATCGCGTTTTGCAATCGACCCTTCGTCCAGAGACCTTCTTCGCCGATGATAGCATAGTCCCAAAGTCCGTTTAGGTTGCGCCATTCGTCGCGACGCAGTTGCGGTCGCGGGTATTCCTGGTGAACGTTTTCCGGATCAATCGACTCGCCCCAAACGGTGTTGAGAGGAGACTCGACGGGCTTCCAGTCTGTTGCAGCATAGGTGGTTGTCATAACTAGGAATGCAAGGAGGTTGGACTTTAGTCCGACCAAAGTGAGTTTATAGAGAATTGTTCGACTCATAGATCGCTACGCGATTCGCCGCCACGCTCCCCTTCTTTAGGATTGCGGGTGGCGGCTAAAACTTCCGTCTCTCTTCCGAGATCTCCCTGCTGACGCATCCAGGCTTGAAGCTCGGCGAAGAGGCGTTCCTGAATTTCCGCGTATTCGGATTTTCCTGCCAAGTTCCGGAGTTCCCAAGGGTCGCTCTCATAGTCGTAGAGCTCGAACTCCGGGCGCTTGCGAAACGCCTCCACGCGAGAGGCCGCAAAGGTATCGCCCTTCCCTGTCAGCTTCAGCCAAGACTTAAAGGCAGGTCCACGTTCAACGATTCGGTTAAAATAGGTTTCCTCATGATGAAGATTCCAAATCAGGCGGTATCGCTTATCGCGGATACTGCGCGTTCCGTAAGGTCCGACCTTGGGTCCCGGAACATCGAGAGGCCCCATAACCGCGCCATGCGGTGTTTTAACACTCGTCTGCACGCCATAGACGTAGGAACTCTCCACCTCGCCTGTTCCCAACAGCTCGGGCAGCATATTCTTCCCGTCGAAGTCGAAAACATTCTTCGGATCCGCTCCCGCCGCCGCAACCACTGTCGGAACCACATCCACGTACTGCAACAGGGTTTCGTTTCGCGTATCCGCTTTTATCTTACTTGGCCAACGGAAGACCGCCGCAGAGCGCAGTCCCATTTCATTGCAAGTCCATTTGCAAAACGGCAGCTCCGATCCCTGCTCGCTCAAGTAGATAACGATTGTCTCGTCCGCTTCGCCACTTTCATCGAGAGCCTCGAGGCAATGGCCGAGCTGATCATCCATGTACTCGATTTCCGCGTAGTAGTGAACCATCCACTCGCGCGTTTCCGGCGTATCCACAAGATAAGGAGGGATCCAAATGTCCTCAGGCGAATACTTGCTCGCATCGCCACGATTCCATGGTGTGTGACTTTGGTTCGAAGTCACCACCAGACACCATGGCCGGTCCTTGCTATCCTCGATAAACTGATCGACTTTGCTCAGGTCGAGATCGATCCCTTGCCCACCATCGTGATGCCGTCCTCCCAACCACTCGAAATTGAAGCTCGTCCAAGGAGCTTCATGAGACTTGCCCAGTTGAGCCACTCGATAACCGAGATCTCCAAGAAAGTCGGGAAGGCTTTTAACCCAATCGTAAGCGCGTCCATGATTTGGATACCCGCCATTGCGAACGGGATGGATACCCGAATACAAACTCATCCGCGTCGGGGCGCACATGGGAGCGGAGTTGAAGGCGTATTCGAAGGTCATGCCTTCCTTTGCCAGCTGGTCGAGATGCGGCGTCCTCGTCCCTTTGCCTCCGTAAGGACCGAGATCATGCCAAGAAAGATCGTCAGCCAGAAAAAGGAGGACATTTGGCTTCGACCCATTCGATGAACTCAGAGCTGGCGAACTCACTACAAGTGATTTATCTTCAGCCACCGCGGCACTGCATGCAAGCAGGGCTAGCCAAAGCGTGAGCAGCTTTATCCATAGCAAATGATCTAGATCAGATTTCATAATCGCTTCCTAATTACGAGGCTCGTCCGAGAGTTCCCAATTCTTCGGCGGCCATGCTTCAGTCTTCAGTTTCGAAACGAAAGCAGGTCCATGCAACGATTTATAGTCGTTAGCCAATGCATCCAGCTCCCGGACTTTTTCCGGCATCTTCTTCGCCAAATCTGTCGTCTCGTAGGGATCGTTTTTGAGATGATACAACGCGCCGCACTTGAGCGGATCATCGCAATTCCTGGCATCAACATATAGCTTCCACTCGCCTGCGATGATGCTCCCGCCACGCAGATAGAGAACACGATCCCAAC
>JANQKI010000284.1 GCA_028281165.1 Opitutaceae bacterium
CCCTCCCTCATGGGCCAGAAGTTTCAAGCCCTGACCGGAGCAAGACTATGACTCCCATCTCTTCATCTTCAGTCATCATCTCCATCTTCATCCTCTCTACCAAATCTGCAGATAGAAGATGACGATGAGAAAGGAAGATGAAGAAGTAAGCTGAGGTCCCATCAACGAAAAGATCGCTTCAAAGCAAGAATCGTCGAAATAATACTTGCCAAGGAAGTCGACCCCTCCTTTCTTTTCTCGCTCTTAACCAATTTCCCGTCATGGCCAAGATTTGCGCAATAACAGGCAAGCGTCCGACAACCGGCAGCATCATCCACCGTAAGGGTCAATCCAAGAAAAGCGGCGGTATCGGTACGCACATTACTAAGACCACGAAACGCAAGTTTCGCCCCAATTTGCAACGCATCAAAGTCCGCCTACCATCCGGTCAAGTTAAGCGCATGCACGTTAGCGTTAAGGCCATCAAAGCCGGCCTCGTCGAAAAAGCGTAGCAGGCTGAGCATCGCTTTAAAAAAAGGAACGCTGTATCAATCAGATGATACAGCGTTCCTTTTTTTAAAGCGATGGAGGTGATTAGGAGGTAGGTGTTTAGGCTTTTAGCAGTGTGTGCAAAAAATCGTATTACAAGTGTAGGGGCGGCGCTTGTCGCCGTCCTGCGCATCCCCAGACCTCTGCAGACGCGGGACTGACTAAGTTCAGCCCCTACATCTAAATTATTTCGCTAAACTCCTATCCACAGGAGCCTGAATCCGCAAAGGCGGGTGAAGGACAGACTAAACCCCTAAAAACCTAGAGCTCTTTGCTCTTTAAATCTGAAAGTCGACGTTTTCCGAAGGCTCGTGCAGACCGCATTCTCTTTGCAGACCGGCAAAGCGTGTTTCCTCTTCGCTCATGCCAGCTTCCAGTTTACGGGTGCTATGCCAATCGCCTAGCGAGACATAGCCGATCTCCCAGAGAGGATTGTAGGGCAGACCATTCTCGGTCATGTACTCATGCATGGTCTTGTTGTCCCAATCCAGGATCGGGTAGATTTTGGTCATCTGATTCTGCTGCTCGACGAAAGACCGATCTGCTCGCGAGGAACTCTGCGACCGTCGTAAGCCAGCCAGCCACGCCTTGGCTCCCAGCTCTTTCACTGCTCGGTCCATGGGCTCCACTTTGTTGATCAAATTATACTGCTTGAGGCCCTCGGAACCCTTTTCCCAAAGTCGACCATGAAGGGCCTCTTGCTCTGCCGCCGACATCTTGCCGCGATATTTTTTCAAATTGAGATTCAGTCGATCCGTCAATTCGGCCGCAAACCGATAGGTCTCAGGGAAAAGGTAGCCCGTATCGAGAAACACAACCGGAATGTCCGGATAGATGGAGGTCACCAAATGGAGCATGACCGCCGAATGGGTGCCGAAACTCGTCGTCATAATCAGCTCGTCACCGAATTGCTCGACTGCTGCGCGTACGCGGTCCGAAGCGGTCGCATTCTGGAAGTCGATGCTATTTAATTGAGGAACACTATGGAGAGCTGTCATTGGAATTTAATCCTAAGTAAATTAATCAAGTTATATCGGTTATATTCAGCAGACGTTTATGTCAAGCTGCCGATTGCGTCATAAAATCAGGCCAGCAGGGAGGAATTCGATGCCGTATGACAATTTTTTCCCATTTCGCTTAATTCGAGCGAAGCCCCCACCGAAGTAGTATGATGAACCTCTTCACAGTGAGATAGATGCGTCTTCTCCCACTCAAATAAACTCTCGTTTCCCACAATGCTTAAGAATCTCTCCATTACCAAACGGCTAGCAGTCCTCATAGGTGCGCTTTCCGCATTAATGATCGCCCAAGGCTGGATTAGTCAAACAACTGCCAATCTGGGGAGCAAAGGCATCGAAATTCTACACGCAGACGCCATCGAGCTTGAGCGCGAGCTAGAGACCATTGCCCTAAGGGTGAAGGCCAGCGACCCAGAGCTTTCCGCGGAGATCATGCGGAAAGCGAATGCCCAGCTAGAAAAAACGGAGACGCATTATCACGAGTCAATAGCAGCAGAGTCGAAAATGAAAACCGCCAGCTGGGTCTTGCTCGTTGTCGGCATCGCCGTCTCTGGGGCTAGCGCCTATATTTTAATCACCTCCATCACCCGACCTCTCTCTGAAGTTGAAACGACGCTTCTGGCCATGGCCGAGCAAACAGGGGGAGCGGCCTCTCAAGTCTCTGCTTCCAGCCAATCGCTTGCGGAAGGAGCCAACCGGCAAGCCTCCTCAGTCCAGGAAACAGCTTCAGCCTTAAATCAGCTGGCGGATACGACAAGCCGCAATAGCGAGAACGCGACCCAGGCTCGCAACATGGCCGACGAGACACGCACCGCTGCTGAAGCCGGATCGAATGGCATGAACGAGATGATCGAAGCCATGAATTCCATAAAAGCTTCCAGCGACAACATCGCCAATATCATCAAGACCATCGACGAAATCGCTTTCCAAACCAACATCCTCGCCCTCAACGCCGCTGTGGAAGCTGCCAGAGCCGGCGAGGCCGGCGCTGGATTCGCCGTAGTGGCAGACGAAGTACGTAACCTAGCCCAACGATGCGCCTCAGCCGCCAAGGATACCGCTGCCCAAATTGAAGACTCCATTCAGCGCAGCGAAGTGGGCGTGGAAATCAGCAGCCGGGTAGGCGATCATTTTGAAAACATTCTGAGCAAAGCCCGCGAAGTGAACGATCTGGTGAAGGAAATCGCCAGAGCCAGCGAAGAACAATCCGAAGGTATCAAACATATCAATACAGCGGTCATGCAGCTGGATAGCGACATTCAGTCGAACTCGGCTACCGCCGAAGAAACCGCTAGCACTTCTGAAGAACTTTCGTCCCAGGCCGAAATGCTGCAGCATACGGTCATGGACCTGAAAACCATCATCCAAGGAGCTGCGGCTGGCAAGGCCCTCGCCTCCCCTCAGTCGAGCGTAGTTGCTGGAACCGATTTCAACTCCACCCAAAACTGGGACGATTTCGACATGTCCCAAACGGATGATCAAGGTTCGCGCAAAGACGACTTTGTCCTTAATTAACGGGTACACTGGGAAATTTAGAACATCCACTTGTCACGCCGTAGTCCTGCACGGCAGGGCGAATGAGGGAGACCTTCCGCCACCAAAAATGTAGCGGCCTGTCTGCGACATGCCGACATATCGGAAAGCAATCTCAAAGCCAGAGTATTTAATATTGTAGGGGCGATCGCTGATCGCCCAAACCTCAACCGTCTTCGTCCGTGTAGGAGCCTGCTTGCAGGCGATTTTCTTGATTGAATGCGAGGGAGGGATCGCCTGCAAGCAGGCTCCTACACTTCAACACAACTTAAGTTGACGCGTATGCACAGAGCGGGACGGCAGGATTGTTTCGCATTCGCTCAAGTGTCGTTACTCGGTACGCTTCGGGGGAGCAGGTTTTCTGTTCTGTTTGCCGCGGCGTAGTTGCACGAAGACAGGTGCCTTCTGTGAATTGCTTTGCCATCTATGCTTCGCTCCGTCTGTGGTTAAATCCCTGATCCTTGTGCGATCATTCAAGCTTGTTGCCCATTCTTTCCGGAACTAGACCTCCACAATGCCCACCCTCATCGCAACCGGCTTCGGACCCTGGGGCGAACACACCCAAAACGCCTCCTTGGAAGGATTGAGCCAACTGGATCTCTCGTTGCCCGAAGGATGGGCCCTCGAGAAACACCAGATTCCCGTGAGCTGGCATCAA
>JANQKI010000306.1 GCA_028281165.1 Opitutaceae bacterium
TACTCCTACGCTCGACATCGAGCTCGCTATGGCGAGCGCTACGGCAGATAGATTCTTAGCTTTGTCATAAATATTCCCCTACAAAGCAGCGAGGGATAGATTTTAAAACGTAACAACATAGCTGAGACAAGCTGTTACGCTTTTCACTAGCACCTCACCCGAGAGACCCTCTCAAACTCGAATTGCCGACTGGGCGGCGTTCATTGACAAAATTCTAACAAATTGGCCGTGATATCCGCTTGATTTCCCTAAGAGCGCCTTTTGCTATAAGCATCCAGCAATGGCAAAGAGCGACTACACGGAAAAAAGCATCAAGTCACTAAGCCCACGCGAGCACATACGGCTCCGCCCAGGGATGTACATAGGAAAGCTGGGCGACGGCTCATCGCCAGACGATGGCATCTACGTGCTTCTTAAGGAGATCATCGATAATTCGATAGACGAGCACTCTAGCGGCCACGGCAAGCGAATCGACATTACGATTGATAGCGACGAAGTGACGGTTCGAGATTTCGGTCGCGGCATTCCACTAGGAAAAGTGGTCGATGCCGTTTCAAAGATGAATACCGGCGCTAAGTACGATAGCGAAACCTTTCAAAAAAGCGTCGGGCTTAATGGAGTAGGCACCAAAGCGGTCAACGCCCTATCGACGGACTTCCGTGTCGAGGCCTATCGGGAAGGCAAAGCCAAAGTAGCAACTTTTTCCACGGGCGAACTGGAAAAAGAAAGTCGCCAAACCAAAACCGCTGAAAAGAACGGCACCTTTGTTGCCTTCATTCCCGACAAATCCATTTTCAAGCGTTTCAAGTACAATCTCGACTACGTCGAGACCATGCTATGGAACTACGCCTATCTCAACACTGGGCTGACCCTCTCTCTGAACGGCAAGCTTTTCAAGTCTGAGAATGGCCTAAAGGACTTGCTGGAAAACAATCTCAGTGGCGAAATTCTGTACCCGATCATTCACTTGAAGGGGGAAGATATCGAGGTCGCCATCACCCACGGCACTCACTACGGAGAGGAGTACTTCTCATTCGTCAATGGTCAGCATACGACGATGGGAGGGACGCATCAATCGGCCTTTCGCGAAGCCATCGTCAAAACCGTGCGGGAGTTCTTCAAAAAGGATTACGACTCCTCAGACGTGCGAACTTCAATCGTATCCTCTCTAGCCATACGCGTCCAAGAACCGGTTTTCGAGAGTCAGACCAAAACAAAACTTGGTTCCCAGAATATTGGGCCCAAAGGTCCTTCGGTGCGTAATTTCGTCAACAATTTCATCAAGAAGGAGTTGGACAATTACCTGCACCGCTATCCGGAAACCGCCAAAGCTTTGCAGCAGAAAATCGCCCAGAGCGAAAAAGAAAGAAAAGAGCTCTCCGGCATTCGCAAACTGGCTCGAGAACAAGCCAAGAAAGTAAACCTGCACAATAAAAAGCTACGCGATTGTCGGGCTCATTTCAATACACGCCATAAACAAGCGGACGAATCCACTCTTTTTATCGTGGAAGGCGATTCCGCGGGTGGTTCGATTACCAAAACGCGGGACGTTAATACTCAAGCGGTTTTCAGTCTCAAAGGCAAACCCCTCAACGCTTTTGGCTTGAGCAAGAAAATCGTGTATCAAAATGATGAATTCAATTGCCTCCAAAGCGCCCTCGATATCGAGGATGGTCTAGACACGCTCCGCTACAATAAGGTCGTTATCGCCACCGACGCTGATGTAGATGGCATGCACATTCGACTCTTGTTGCTAACCTTCTTCCTCCAGTTCTTCCCTGACCTGATCCGCCAAGGACACCTCTACATTTTGCAAACGCCTCTCTTTCGCGTGCGTACGAAACAGAAATCCATTTACTGCTATTCGGATCTAGAAAAGGAGAAGGCTGTCGAAAAGCTTGGAAGAGGCGTGGAAATAACGCGCTTCAAGGGCCTCGGCGAAGCCTCGCCTGACGAATTCGCCGCTTTTATCGGCGAGGACATGAAACTCGATCCCGTCACCATGAGTCACCTACACAATATCGACGAGCTTCTTGCCTTCTATATGGGAAAAAACACGCCGAATCGCCAGGAATTCATCATAGAAAACCTTCACGTGGAAAAGGACCTAGTCGAAGCCTAGACTCGTTATGGAAAAGCATTCAATATCGGACATCGAGTTCCATGGTTTCAAGGCCATGGCCACAGGAAAGAGTGTAGCCATGATCGTAAGATCATGGACCAAAACTGTCACCTGTCCACTGCCCACTGGCTGCTGATAAAAATGAGTCCAAGAAGAAAGAAACCGGCTCCGGATCAGGAAACCTTCGATTTTGAAACAAGCGAGGGGAAAGAAGAACTGGCCAAGCACGAAAGCGGCAATGAAGAAGCCCCCCTTGCCAAGGCTTATCAGAATTGGTTTCTTGAATACGCTTCTTACGTAATCCTCGATCGCGCAGTCCCGGCTTTAGAGGATGGATTGAAGCCGGTACAACGTCGAATTCTGCATTCGCTGAAAGAACTAGACGACGGTCGATACAATAAAGTAGCCAATATAGTTGGCCACACCATGCGATATCATCCTCATGGCGACGCAAGCATCTATGCCGCAATGGTCGGCATGGGTCAGCGTAATCTATTAATCGATACGCAAGGCAATTGGGGCAATACGCTAACAGGCGATGGAGCAGCAGCCGCTCGCTATATCGAAGCCCGCCTCTCGCCCTTCGCTCGGGAAGTCGTCTTCAATCCAAAGACTACCGTTTGGCAGGCCTCTTATGACGGACGCAACAAGGAGCCGACTCATCTGCCAGTCAAATTCCCGCTTCTGCTAGCCGAAGGCTGCGAAGGCATTGCCGTGGGACTGGCCTGCAAGATTCTTCCACATAATTTCACCGAGATTATCGATGCGGCCATCGATCACCTGCTCGACGACAAGGTTGAATTGTATCCTGATTTCGATACAGGCGGCATTGCTGATTTTTCCAACTACAACGATGGCTTGCGCGGCGGCAAAGTACTAGTCCGAGCCGTTTTCGAGGAGCGCAGCAAGTACCAGCTGGCTATTACGGAAATACCCTTTGCCACAACAACCAGTTCACTCATCGATTCCATCCTCTCGGCCAACACTAAAGGGAAGGTGAAAATCAAAAAGATCGAGGATAATACGGCCGAGAAAGCCGAGATTCTCATCACGCTTCCTTCCGGTTCCGATGCTCAGGCGACTATCGATGCCCTCTACGTTTTCACCGACTGCCAGGTTTCCATTTCGCCCAATGCCTGCTTGATCGAAAATGAACGGCCTAATTTCATGGGCGTGAGTGAAATCTTGAGACGCTCGACCGACAACGTTCGGAGTCTTCTGAAACAGGAGCTGCAGATCAAGCTCGCCGAGCTAGAAGAGAAATGGCACTTCGATTCCCTCGAGCGCATCTTTATCGAAAAGCGCATTTATCGTCGTATCGAGGAATGCGAGACGTGGGAAGAAGTCATCAAGGAAATTCATAAGGGCCTGCGTCCCTACAAAAAGAACCTCAAGCGGACCGTCACAGATGACGACGTGGCCAAACTGACCGAAATCCGCATCAAACGCATTTCCAAGTACAATGTTTTCGCGGCCAACGAAGCTATTAAGAATACCGAAAAAGAGATCCGCGCCACAAAACGCAACCTGCGCAAGCTGACTGAATTCGCCATCAAGTTCTTCGAAGAGCTGAAGAAAAAATACGGCAAGGGTCGAGAACGCAGAACTCGTATTGAAAGCTTCGAGACAATCAAAGCGGCCGAAGTCGCTTTGCCCACAGAAAAATTGTATATCAATCGCGAGGACGGCTTTATTGGCCTAGGTCTAAAGAAAGACGAACTCGTGGGCGAATGCACTCAGCTTGACGACATCATTTGCTTCTGCGCCGATGGCGCTTTTCGCGTTTCTCGCGTAGCGGAGAAAGTCTTCATGGGTAAAGATATCATCCATGTCGCCATTTGGAAAAAGGGAGACGAAGACACCATCTACGATATGGTTTATCGCGACGGCTCGAGAGGAGACTCATTTGTGAAGCGCTTCATGGTCAGTGGCGTTACCCGCGATAAAGTCTACGATCTAACGCGAGGAGCCAAAGGCTCGAAAGTCCACTACTTCAGAGCCAACGCGGATGGAGCCACTCGTCCGATTCAAGTGAGGCTAACGCCTACTTCCAAGGCCCGGAACAAGGAGTTTCAGTACGATTTTGGCGAACTTGCCGTAAAGAGTCGTGGCTCCTACGGAAACCGCATAACAAAATACCCAATCAAATCCGTACGCGCCTTGCGTGACAGCGAGCTCTAAGAGCGTAACTACTTATCAAATAAAGCCTTAAAACTGAATCTGCAGAACCTGGAGAAACGTATAAGGAGCATGAATAATAATCGATCGAGGAACGTCATAAGAGCATCTTTTAATGTCCAGCAGACGAACTTCACGGTTCTTTAACTGTCAAAACACTTACGATGATGAGGGATATGCCGATAAGAGGAAAGAAGCCAATAGCGGCTTCAGGCAACAACAGTAAGGAGAACACCATGACGCTCAGCATAGACTCGCAATTGACGCTGAAAGATCTTGATACCTACATCAAGGTGCAGATGGACGATCCACGCTACGAGGACATCGATATGGACCCGGTGCTTGACCTGATTTTGCATGCCCATCGGAGACTCGACAAAGGCGACTATATGCCACGAGTCGTATCCGAAGCTATGGTTAGCTTAGACGAATATCTTCTTGCTATAGCAAACTGCGAAGCTTGCGCGATCTAGCGCGATCTACTAGCGCGATCTAAATCGATTTTTAGCGGGCGTAGGCAAAAACGGAATACACTTTCCCAGCCAGATTTCACTTAGAGAAATCTGGCTTTTTTGTGTCCGTATCATAAAAGCTCGCGAGTCGAGGGCACCTCGCGCCACCTCTATCTCTACCCCCAAGCTAATTCGTTCTGATGGCGACCTAGCCAATCCTCATGCCGCTTGTAGTCAGGACAGGCTTCGCTTACCAGGCGCCAAAACCTATGCGAATGATTCATCTCTTCAGTGTGCATCAACTCATGAATGATGATATAGTCGCTGGTCTCTGGAGGAGTCATGATCAATCTCCAATTTAAGGAAATCGTCCCTGTTGCGGAACAAGAACCCCAACGCGTCCTTTGATCTCGAACAGCGACTCGAGAAAACTTCACACCATGCCTATCGGCAAAGTAACGAGTCCTGACAGGAAATTCCTTCTTGGCCAGTCCCCTAAGATGCTGTCCTAGTGGCCGAGCCAGATCCATCTCGGCATCGGCAATCAGCATTGATTGATCGGCGAAACGCAGTACAGGGCGTCCCCAATCTCTAACTACGTCTAATGGGTGTCGCTCGCCTCGAAACCAGATTTGGTCGCCTGCGAAAAGTCGTCCCTTTTCTTTTCGCTGAAGCAGAGCTTTCCGTTTCTCATCAACCAGCCATTCGTAATGATTGTTGGCGAATGACAGCGCGTCCCTTTGAGTTCCTCCTTTCGGCAAAGTAAGTACGATCTGGCCTTCACTATCGACTCGGGCAATGTAGCGCCGAGCCTGAGCGTGACGCTTGAAAACTACATCCTTGCGTTTAAGCATAAATTGCGTTCATGAAGTCCAAACAAAACAAATACAAACCAGCTGAATTTCAAAATCAAAAGCGAGCGATTCATGAAAACGTTTATTAAAATTGCCACACTTCTTGGGACTACAATAGCCATTTCGACTTTCCTCGGATGCTCGCCTCAAAACGAAAAACCAGTTACTCAGACGGAGGAAATCGAAACTATCGAGCAAGCAACGCCCGCACCTAAACCTATGAGTCTTCACGAACAGCAAATCGCCCAAATCAAATCTCGCTACACCGACGCCATCACCACAGACTCCGGCCTATGCTACGTGGTTGATCAGGAGGGAACGGGAGAATCCACCCCTTCACGGGGCGACCGTATTCAAGCTCACTACACGGGCGCATTTTGGGACGGCGAGGTCTTCGATAGTTCCGTCGAGCGAGGGGACCCGCTTGCCTTTAGCGTTGGCATAGGAAAGGTCATCGAAGGATGGGATGAAGCCTTCCTTACCATGAAAAAAGGCGAGAAGCGCACCCTCATCATTCCTTCAGAGCTGGGATATGGCCCACATGGCTACCCAGGAGCCATCCCTGCCAACGCCATCCTGATCTTCGAAGTAGAACTGGTCGATTTTTAGGGTCATCAAACTTCGTTAGTCATAACGATTATTCAACAATGGAGAGGGGAGAGAAAGTTTACATCAGACGCATCGAGCCTGAAGATTTCGATCAGGTGTCGAAATTCCACTACACTCTATCCATCACCGAACCACTGACTGAAATTTCGCGCATTCGCGAACGTTTTGAAGAGTCTGGCTTCTGGACTGAGAACTCTGGAGCCGTAGCCATCGTGGAAAACACATCCAATCGCCTCGTAGGCACTTGCCAGTTTTACCAAGCGGGCCCTTGCATCCATGGATTCGAATTAGGCTATGTTATTCATCATGAAGAAGATCGTCGAAAAGGCTACGCCTCCGAAGCCCTTCGTCTTTTTTCCACTCTTCTATTCCAGGATTTCCCAAAGCTGCATCGCCAGCAATTGCATATTGAAGTTTCCAATACAGCTTCATGGAAGCTCGCCGAACGCTGCGACTTCATGCGCGAGGGCATTCTTCGGAGTAGTGGCTGGGAAAAAGGAGAACCCTCCGACTGCTTCGTCTACTCAAGGATTCTCAAGGACTCGAACAAGGCATCTTGAACCAAGTATAAAAAAATTTGGAATAAACTGAGACGCTAGAATCTCTCTTATCTGTATCCGCAAGAAATGAGGATGCGAATCCTGTAGCGCTACGGGAGGGCCAGACACTTGGCTTGCCAAATTCTAAACAGATAAGAAAATGAAGAAAAACGATTCAGTATCCAAAATCTCGATGATTGCGAAAGTTGGTCTTACGCTAGCTGGAGCAGCATTGACCGTCGCCAGTTTGCAAGCTCGCGATTATTCGTGGGAAATTGTTGTAGACGGACTCGATAGCCCAAAGGGAATTGCAGCGAAATTCCATAACCGCGTTTACTACACGGAAGTGCCTGATCCAGGCGTACCAGGAACCGAAGGTGGCCAGAACACCGTCAAACTCGTTCGTTTCCGTGGCAATTCAAACAATATCCAATCAACCACCACTATTAGCGAAGGCGAACCTTACCCGCTTAACCTCGCGTCGGAATTTTTTGGAGACAGAATATATTGGACCTGCCAGACAGCGGGCGTGATTTTGACCTACACGCCGAAAGACGGAAAGGAATTCTTCCTGCCAGCGGACGGACTGGACGCGGCCGATGAGGATTTCCTCTTAGATCCAACGGGGATTACTGTAGACCGTTTCGGAGATGTATTGTTCACGGAACTACCCATGCCGGGAACCCTTGGACCCAACATGGTATCGGTATCCAATGGGACGAACATCGATTTGATTTCCAACAGCGAACCAGCTCCCACCGACATCACTATCAGTTTTAACGGCAACGCTTACTGGACTTGCAATACCGTGGGAGTCATTTTCAAGCGGTCTCGGGCGGGCGTTACTAGCATCCTTCTCGACGGTTTAAACTCACCAACCGGGATCGCCGTAGACCGTCGCGGTCAGCGTCTCTATTTCACTGAAGTGCCTAACCCAGGAGTCGGCACTCCATTCGATACATCCGACGATGATGAAGATCGTCTTTACAACACGGTCAAAGAGTACGACTTGAAAACGGGAGAAATCTCAGTCGTAGCTAACGACTTCCCTTGGCCTAACGATGTAACGGTCAACTCTAGAGGCGACGTTTTCTGGACTTGCACTACAGCTGGAGTGATCGCCAGAGCATCAGCGTTCGGAAACTAGTTTTCACACACACACACACGACTAAAGGCCTGCAGTTTATGCAGGCCTTTTTTGTATTTATGCGACCTTTAGGCCGGCCTAAGGAGATAGGCAACCGCGCCAAAAGATTTTCGAAATCTTAACTCTAGTACACGGCCAAGTATGTATGATAGTTTCCGACGATGAAATTCCGGTTCCTACTATTCTTAATAATTATGTATCCGTTTAACTCGCGCGCGGAATCCAGCCTCCACGTCTCCGTAATGACATTTAATATTCGCAATGGGACGACACCCGAGGATCGAGACAATTGCTGGGAGTTTCGTCGCGATATGGTGTATGGGGTTATTCGAGAAAGAAAACCGGATTTCGTAGGTCTCCAAGAGGCTTGGAAATTTCAGTTGGATGATATTCTTGAGGCTTTAACAGATTACGAGTTCATCGGACGATCCCGAGAATACGCGCCTGAAACCGGAGAATGGTGTCCCATTCTCTACCGGAAAGATCGATTTGCAGTAGCGGAACAAGCCACCTTTTGGCTTTCAGAAACGCCGGAAGAACCAGGCTCCACTTCTTGGAGCAATCATCTCTCGCGCATATGTTCATGGGGCTTGTTCGAGGATAAAATATCCGGCCAAACCATTCACATTTATAATACGCATTTTGATCACCAAAGTCAGCAAGCCCGCGAAAAAAGCGCTCTGCTTTGCCGGGAAAGCATTCGTCTTCAGACCCAGTCATCTCATTGGGTTTTCATGGGGGATCTCAATGCAGACGAGGACACCAAAGCCATAAAACACCTAACCAGTGCAGGCGAAGCAGCTATGATCGACACATTCCGCGTATTACATCCTGACAAGCTAGAATCGGGAACCTTGAGCCGCTGGATCGGCCATCAAGATGGGAGAAAGATCGATTACGTTTTCGTATCCCGTGATAAAGCTCCGGAAATTCTAAAGGCGGAAATCATTTTTGATCATAACGAGGAAGGACGATATCCTTCGGATCATTATCCGGTCTGGGCCATTCTGGAATTCAAGGAATGAGGCATCCAACTATCCATCATATAAATACACTATGAATGGAACCAGCTAAACATAGTTCCTCTGATACGGCGTCACAAGGCGAGGATTCAAGGCGACTCACAATGCAATCATTCAACCGAAGGCCTGCACGTCTAGGTAGGCATTCTTTCAGGCTTAAATTGGAGCATGGATCCATGGCCTCAAGGCCATGGCTACAAAATAGCCCCGCTCAGCGGGATGAGAGCATTGATTGGCCAACTCGCGCGTTTCGTTTCTTGCGTCTTTTTAATTATCATCCTTCATGATTTTCAATGAAGGCTGGCTTGATCACCGCTCCTCGAAAAATTGAAATTATCGACGTCCCTGACGACACTGTAGGGCTAATCCCAGATGAATATGGAGCCCTGCCAGAGGTAACGGTGCAGCTCGAAAAAGCCTGCCTCTGCGGTTCGGACTCCCCATTTTTCAACTACGATTTCGAAGAATTGAAGGCGAACAATCGCCGTATCATCGATTCTAGAATAGGCTACGATAAAGAGAGCGTTTATCCGCTCAACCTTGGGCTTTCACTGCACGAGTGCGTCGGAATAGTGGTAGAAACCCAATCGACAAAATTCAAGATAGGGGACTTCGTTTTAGCTCTGCCCTTTGACCAGCATGGCTATTTCAGTCTACTCACTCTGCCCGAAAACCGCATTTTCAAGCTTCCCCAAAGCAGCGTTTCCAAGGAGGAAATCCTTCTGTGCCAACCCCTTGGAACCATCATTTACGGTTTCCGCAAGCTTCCTGAATTGGAAGGCAAAACGGTAGCGATCATTGGGCAAGGTCCTATTGGCTTAATGATGAA
>JANQKI010000050.1 GCA_028281165.1 Opitutaceae bacterium
CATCGTCGGAGCGTTTCTTATAGCTGGCGGCAACGGACTCGTAACCGTATCCGAACAATGGATAGACTCAAGTATGGCCGCGTTGATCATCGCTAGCAATCCATTCTTTATGACTCTATTTGGCTGGTGGGGAGGGGTCCAAGCAAAACCAAATGCTCGTATCGTTGTTAGTCTGCTCGGCGGGTTTGTGGGCGTGGCTATACTCATAGCATCCAGCCAGAGTATTTCCTTAGAACAATCATTTCTTGGATACGCCTTGATTTTACTTGCCGTGGTACTATGGACCCTAGGCTCCGTCTATTCCAAACGCAATCCGCAAACGATCAACCCATGGCTCCAATCAGGAATGCAAATGATGTGTGGCAGCGCAGTGTGCCTTATTTGCGGATCCTTTCTGGGCGAATTTAGCGGCTTGGACGTCTCAGGAGTATCCACTCGATCATGGCTGGCCTTTGTTTACCTGACACTTTTCGGCTCTCTGGCGGGATTCACTTCATACGTGTTTCTTTTACGGCATTGCCCACCCTCTTCCGTCTCCTCCCACGCTTACGTCAACCCAGCCGTAGCCATTCTGCTAGGTTGGCTCATCCTTGATGAAACGCTCACACTAGGAGGCCTAATTGGATCAGGACTCATCCTCTTATCGGTCTACGCGCTTTTGAAACAGTATAGGTCTTAGCGAAGAGAAGCTTCCAGAATCTCGACTCGATAAATCGCTAATACTGGTTTGAAAGGTCTAGTATCGCGCATTAGTTTCTATCTGATAAGACGAGATACGGCAGCCTTTATAACCAAATGGTTACCCTTTCATGGCTGCTTGCTCTCCTGATATTTGATTCTTAAGAGCTATCGTAACCCAAACCTGAAAAGCAAATAGATGCGCATTCTTTTAGTAGAGGATCAGCTAGATTTAGCGCGGCATGTTGAACGCGCTTTAAAACGCAAGGACCATGAAGTATTGGTAGCCCACGAGGGCCCCAAAGCAGTGGAGCTCGCTTTACATAAGCGCTTCGATCTCGTTGTCCTCGACGTGAATCTGCCTGGGTACGATGGCTTTGAAGTGCTAAAGCGGTTTAAAGAGCGTTCGGTCTTGGCCAGAGTCATAATGCTCACTGCTCGCAGCGAGGTCCAAGACCGAGTGGCTGGACTTTCCTCCGGAGCCGACGACTACCTGACCAAGCCCTTCGCCATGGAAGAACTATTAGCTAGAGTCGAAGCGCTGGGTCGGCGTGGTGTAGCCATGACAAACGGGTCGGTTTTGGACTTCGGGGACATCGTCATGGATCTTGATCGACGAAAAGTCACGAAGGCTGGAGAGGAAGTGAATCTTTCGCCTCGCGAATTCGAAGTATTTCAGATCCTGATACAGGAGCCGGGTCGCGCATTTTCTCGCGACGAAATTTGCGAGCGGATCTGGGAACGGGAACATGAATACGACACAAAGACGGTTGAAATCTTCATAATGCGACTGCGGAAAAAGCTCGATACCAAAGGCCAATCGTCGATCATCGAAACGATTCGAGGAATCGGCTATCGTCTGCGAAGCGACGACTGATTCGTCGCCTCTTCATCGTGGAGTCTTGGTCGCTTAAAGTAAAATTCGGCACTTACGCAGCCGCCCTAGCCATAGTCGCTCTTTGCGGGGCCGCAGGAACCATGCTTCCCTTTATCTACTTTACCCAAAGAGCTCAACTGGACAATCGCCTTTTAAACGAGGCTAAAGAGCTGGTCAGAGATCTAGAAAATTTCAAGGGAGCTCCCATTAACGTCCGACAACCGCTTAGCGCGAAATTCATTCCCGTATCCCTGCAAAATCGACTGCTCATCGTAAAGGGACCCGAGGGCCAGATCCTCTACAGTTCACCCGGACTAAAAGCTGCAAGACTTTCGGAGTTGGAATCTGGATACGAAACCACAAGGATCAACGGAGAAAAGCAACGAGTGGCCAGTTTCCAAGAGGGGTTCTTCTTTCTGCAAATCGGAGCGAGTATGGAACCGCTTCACGCCCTGCAAAAAACGCTGCTAAAAAGCCTCGCTGTAGCCACGCCCATCGCAGCTCTTTGCGTTTTCGGCGGCGGCTTTTTGCTTGGCCGCGTAGCTGTACGCCCCATCGCCAAACTTAGCGACGCAGCGGAAAGGATAAATGTGAATCGGCTGGATGAACGGCTACCGCTTCCACCCAGTCGCGATGAGATAGCGAGTATGACCATCGTTCTGAACAGCGCGTTTGATCGACTGCAAAAGGCGTACGAAGCAGCAACGCGTTTTTCCGCCGACGCATCCCATCAACTGAAAACGCCCATTGCCGTACTGCGAGCGGGACTCGAAGAATTACGATTCGAGGATTCGGATAAGGCCAGAATACAAGAGCTACTAAAGCAAACAAGGCGTCTCACTGCTCTCATCAATGACTTATTATTGTTGGCTCAAGCCGACGCTGGCAGGCTTCAGCTAGAATCGGTGAAGACTGACATAGCTCCACTAATCAACGCAGCTTGCGATGATCTCGAGGCCATTATTCAATCGAAGGCGATTCGTATCCAAAAAACGGTTCCCGAAATGCTAGAAGCCATGGCTGACTCGCGTCGCATCAGTCTAGTGCTGCAAACGCTAATCGAAAATGCGGCGAAATACACGACCGATCCTGGTGAAATTCGAATCGAAGCCCTAAACAACGGAAAAACTATTGAAATCCATATTTCCAATACAGCCAAGCCGATCCCGACCAAAGAACAGGAAGGCATCTTCGAACGGTTTCGCCGAGGAAGTCTCATTGGAGAAACGATTGCCGGCCAAGGCTTGGGGCTTAACATCGCCAAGACGCTAATGAGGGCTCACGATGGAGATTTAGTTCTGGCAAGATCAGACGAAGTATGGACTGAGTTTGTGGTTACGTTACCCTCAGTAAGAGAGATCAAATAAGAGAGTGTCCAATAATAGTTGTAGGAGCGGCTTTATGCCGCGATCCTAAGCTATTCATCATCGCCCTTGAAGGCAATCGCGGGATAAACCCGCTCCTACATAACTTTCTAGAGGATCGCTAGGGCCTAGCAAACGTTCGACGCTGCTCCAGCTGGATACGTTGCTGCAAGTCCTCGGGAAGATGGGGCAGTATTTCGCTTGCCCACTCCTGGGCTGAAGCCTCGTCAGTTTTTCGCATGTAGCGAAAATAGCGAGCAACGGAATCGTTACGCAATTTGGCATCCGTAATTCCCAAAGAAATCTCGATAGCCTCGAAGGCATTGTCCTGGCTAAGCACGTCTGCCAAACTGCGACGCGCTTGATCGGAAATGAAAGTAATCTCGCTGTTCTCAATCCAGTCGCGCATCGAATCAGGACCGACAGCCGCCCAAGAATTGAAAGCTCCTTCCATGGCAGGCAAAGCGAGATCTGGCTCTAGTTGGCTTAGCCAAGTGATCGCGCTTTCCGGTTCAAGACCGCCCCAAGTGGTTCCCAAGTGATTAATCACTCGAGAACGCATGGAGGGATCGGAAATGGTTTCACTCCATGCAACAGCGGAGTAGATATCTCGAGTCGCCCAGACGGAAGCGAGCGTTCCAGCGGCTTGATCACGCATAGGACCCTCGGGAAGCGTCGCAACCCAAAGAGCCGCCGCTTCGGGATCGGAGGTCCCCCAGATATCCGCTATGAGGGTGGCTATATCAGAAGTTTGATCTTCCGCGGCAAGTTCAAGCATTTGCTCAGAAGCGACTTCAGGATCCTGACGTGTCCATTCTGCAGTCACAGCGAGAGTAGCCCCTCGGCGTCCAGATCGGAAATCAATTTGGGTTGCCCAAAAAGCAGCTGCCTCGGGATTCTGTTCAGCCCAAGTGGTTGCCACGGCTGCAAACGCTGGTTGAGAGCGAAAATCGGAATTGGTTATCCAACTAGAGGCGCCCTTGGGGTTGCGGCGCGTCCAGCCAATCATCATATCGGTGACCGACTGTTCTAGAAGGGGACCCGATAAATTGCTTTTCGCCCAAACAAGCGCTTTTTGCGGATTCTCGAACCCCCACTTATTCATCACTAGGCTAATCAGCTCAGTTTGAAGCATGCCGGGATGAAAACCTCGCTTGGCGTAATCAAGAGCTGATTGAGGATCGACGTCCGACCAGACCGCATACAAACCGCGATAGTAGTCGAGCTGGTCTTGGGTCCTTTTCAGCTCTAGACCAATCGTCAATGCCACGGCAACGTCCTGCCTAGCTCCTTCCCTGCCCGCTCGGTGCAGAAGCTCGCTTCGCAAGGCAGGATCCCACTCGCTCAAGGCCAGCTGAATATTGGCCTGGGGACCTGATTCGGCAAAACTTGCCCTGTCACTACGAAGAGACCTTTCAGGAAACGTAAAATCTGGCGGAGAATCCCCTTCCGCATAGTCAGCGTTTGTTAAAAAGAGTTTCTTGTCCTTTCGATCACCCCGTTCAAACCAGCTCGCTTCAAAGGCTACAAACGAGGAGATAATCCCCGCGGCAAAACTAGAACCAGCAAGAATGCTGTTAGCTAGAAAAGATCCGTTCGCAGGGAATTTCATTCGAATGAGAGTAGAAGAGATTCAGCCCGAGTAGCTCAATGCGCATTTGGTAACCGTTCCGTTACTATGTCCATGTAGACGCGAAACTAGTAATCGAATTCTATAAGTACCAGAAAATGAATCGCGGTACGAGAAATAGAGGGAAGCGGGATTTTGTTGAATCATTTCTGAATAATTTCTGCGGGATTATGATGCTGATAGGAATCGCATCCCACAAAGCGGCAGCCTTCCAGTACGAAATCAATCACGAGTTCCAGAGACCGGGGAAACAGCCACTAGGTCCCTTAATCGAGCATACGGATGGGAACTACTATGGGACAACTACGGCAGGCGGCGTATTCGACCTCGGAACCGTTTATCGCCTAAGCCCAACCGGAAATATCGAATACCTGCATTCATTTGCAGGGCCAGATGGAGCTGCTCCCACCTCAAGACTTGCTGAAGCTTCCAACGGAGATCTCTACGGATCGACCAGCCAAGGCGGAATCAACGGGTTTGGAATATTATTCAAAATTTCAATACAAGGCGATTTTCAGAAGCTCGTCGATTTCACAGGGAGCAGTGGAGCATTCCAAGGTTCGGTTCCGCAAGGACTCGCTCGTCACACGAATGGAGATTTTTACGGCGTAACCCAAGCGGGCGGCTCATCTAACAATGGAACGCTCTTTCGCCTTTCTCCAAATGGAGTCTTCTCACACGAATTTTCCTTCACCGGAACAACAGGGCTAAATCCAGGGGCAGAGCCAGTTAGAGGCCTATCTTCATCCGGCAACTTGCTCTATGGCGTCACCCGTGCAGGGGGAGCAAATAATTTGGGAACGGTTTTCAGCTTCAATGAAAACGGGCAGCACCAAATTCTAGTAAACTTTAGTGGCGATTCAGGCAGTCATCCCGGCGAACGTCCCGCATGTATTCCTTTTCTTGACACGAGTGGTCTACTATATGGGACAACTGAATACGGAGGAGACAACAATGTCGGCGTTCTGTTTAGCATAAACACCCAAGCATCTAATGCATATTCAGTTCTTCATCACTTCTCTGATGCGACAGGATCGCAACCGAGCGGCTCGTTAGCCATCGATTCGAGTGGCAATTTACGTGGGACTACCTCCAACGGAGGCTTAGACGGTCTTGGCGCCATCTATCAATTGTCACCGGATAATCAATATATGGACTTGATTCATTTTTCGGATGAATCAGATCCGACCCCCGGAGCGGCTCCTCAGGGCGGTCTAACGCTCACAAGCGATGACAGCTTCATCGGCGCCGCCAGCGCCGGCGGTCCAGGGCAGCGAGGCGCCCTTTTTAAAATGGTAGCGGATAGCTATCAGCTAATCTCAAACCTGAGCGCCTTTGAGGGCTGGACGCCTTCCGGAGCTCCCATCGCAGACGCTCAAGGAAATCTTTACTTTCCACTAGCAGAAGGCGGTGAGTTCGGACTGGGAACTATCGCTAAAATCGATGCTAATGGAACGGTTTCGACTTCTGCCTCGTTTAACGAAGCTACGGGAGGTGGTCCATCAGGTCCTCTCGCAAAGCGAGGCTCAGACTTTGTTGCTGTAACCGTGTTGGGAAACGGCTCCGGCAAGGGAGCCGCAGTTCTGTTCCAGCCAAACGGGACCCTAGCGCCTTTGGCCGGATTCACTTCAACTTCGGGGGAAAACGTAAATGGCCCTCTAACAGCTGATGGCAATGGAAGCTTATTCGGGGCAGCAGAAGCGGGAGGCCTCGCTAATCGTGGCGTTCTATTTAGTATCGATAAATCGAATACTTTATCGCGACTGTTCTCCTTCACGGGTGCAACCGTACCTCGTTTAGGTTCCGTTCCGCAAAATCCCGTCGTAGCCCATCCAAACGGATCTCTCTACGGACTCACTTTGTCAGGAGGAGTCAATGATCAAGGAACTCTGTATCAAGTTAATCCCGACAATTCACTAATCTCGATTGCATCCTTTAACGACAACGGTCCCAGGCAACCGCAAGGCGGTCTTACTCTTGCTGCAGACGGCAAGCTCTATGGAAGCACGAGTCTAGGCGGAGATAGTGATAATGGGACTATCATTCAACTTGATCCGCAAAGCAATCAATGGTCAGAGGTAGATGCGTTTACAGGAACGAACGGAGCCAATCCGCGAGGACCTCTAATCCTAGGAACGGACGGCTATCTTTATGGAATCACTACAAGCGGGGCGGATGGTTTCGGTAGCGCGTTTCGCATCTTCCCAGGACAAAGTATTGAAACCTTAGTTACGTTTACGGAAGAAAATGGCGGTCGCCCAACCAGCGGCCCCTATGAATGGCGAACCGGAACCTTTGCGACCGGCGGACTAAATGCATCGATCAACGGCAAGATTTACGGAGTGTCGCCCTCCGGAGGCAGTAAGGGAGGTGGCGTCGTATTCAGTATTTCACTAGACCTTCCTTACGAAAGCTGGAAGCTGTCGAATCTGGGCGACTCAAGCGCGCCTGATTCGGGCGATCCTGATCAAGACGGACTGGTCAACCTGGTTGAATACGCTCTAGGAGGCAACCCAATCGCGCCTGATCGAGAAGATCAGCTGGCATTCGATTTTGTCAAAACGAATACAGGAACAGCTGCTCAATTGTCTTTCAAACGAGATCCAGCTAAGGCCGACATCACGCTAATCGTCGAAGCCAACGACAATTTAACTGGACCCTGGATCGAAATCGCGCGGAGCGAATCAGGCTCCCCCTTAGTTGGAACGGCTACCGTCGTCGGAGATAGCGACGACATTGATAGCGTTAATGTAGCCGTACAATATCCTCTTAATCAAAATGTTACGAGTTCATGCTTTCTGAGAATAAGAGTAACCAATTAGCAAATACAGAACCAAAACCTAACAGACTGTTACGAATAGCAGTTTGAAAAAGCCCTCCATGAGACGAAGATAGTAATCATAAGTTAATTACCCGAGAAAGAAGAATTAAAATGAAAACGAAAATAACCATAAAAACGCTGGCCTGCGCCATCGCTCTTTTTCTCTTCAAAGGCGTAATAGTCAAGGCGGACGACAGGCCAGCTCCCGATCTTGATGGTGACGGTATCCCCAACATCGTCGATCCCGACATTGATAACGACGGTTTGCCAAACTCGATCGACGACAATGTAGACGGAGGAATCGCGAAAACGGGACCTTACACGGGCAAGTATATTGGGGATCATCTCAAGAACGACAATCCAGCTGAAGACGACATCGATGGTGATGATCAGAGGGACGATTCGCTTGGCGAACTCGATATCGATGGCGATGGTCTATGGGATGACGACGATCTTGAAAAAGATATCGATGGTGACGGTAGAGATGACGATTCCGCAAGCGAACTCGACATCGATGGCGATGGCCGTAAGGACGACGATGATGATGAAGACGACATCGACGGCGATGGTAGAGATGACGACGATGACGATGAAAAAGATATCGATGGCGACGGTATAGACGATGATGTCGACGACGACATCGACGGCGACGGGCGTTTAAACTCCGCCGATGATGAAGACGACATCGATGGCGATGGTCGCAAGAATGACGATCCAGACGAAGACAATGACGACGGAGACGACGAGGACGACCGTGATGATCGAGACGATGACAATGATGGCATTTCCGATGAAGACGACGATGACCACAATCCCGATGATGACGAAGTCGAAGTCGAAATGGACCTTCAGCCCACATCAAACGCTCCAGAAGATAGCGAAGTAAAAGTCAAAATTCAGCGTATGGCTAACGGCAATACGGAATTCGAAGTCGAGATTGAAGATCTGCCAGCAGGCAATTATAATCTAGTCGTCGATGGAGTCGTGAGAGGAACCATAGCTGTTGTTCAAGATGATGACGATGAAACCGAAGGAGAAGTCGACTTCGAAACATTTCCTGATGATGAGGACGAGCTACTACTTGATTTTGAGGTCATTGGCCTTCCTATAGAAATCGAAGCCAACGGGATCGTTTACTTCTCCGGAACCGCTCCAACACCTCCGCCAGCTAAGGAGGAAGAAGACGATGATGATGAGGATGACGATAACGGTGAAACCGACGGCAATGATGACGACGGTGATTCCAACAATGATGGAGAGTCAGGAGACGACAATGGCGAAGGCGGAAACGATGACGATTCCGGCGAATCAAACGATGACGATGGAAACGAATCAGGTAGCGATGACGACGGAGAAAGTAGTGACGACACCGAAGACGACAATGACACGGATGATGACGATAACGGTAGCGATGATGACGAGGGAGAGGATGATAGCGAAGACGACGATGACAGCAGCAGCAACAACGGTTGATAAGGCCTCAATTGAATACGTATCCAAAAATCTAAATAATTTGCTTATTCCTTAGAGCAAAGTCAGGCAGGAAGGCACAACAGCCATCCTGCCTAATACTTTGAAGTCTTGGATTATGGAGCAACTATTCCGCTGCCGCAAAGGTCTTAGCTGCCAAGGCTTGCTCGATTAAATCAATAACCGCATTATCCGGCATATCGTCGGTATTGATTACCAGATCATATAGAAGCGGATTGTTGACGTCCGATCGATTGAAATTTTCTTTAGCGTACTTTCGCCGGAGAGCATCCTCCTTGCGAACAAACTTAGTCGCCTGGGCCAAGCTCATCTGCATACACTTCATAATGTGGCGGGTACGTATTGAAATCGACCCTACAAGTCGCACATGCAAGACATTCGGGAAATTGCGAGTCAATAGATTCCCGCAACGGCCCACTACGATGACATGCCCTTTCTGGCACAGTCTAACTATGGTCTGATGACACTTGCCGTTAATGGTATAGGCCGTTGGATGCAGCCCAACAATGTCCTCGATCGTATCATCGAGAAAGGTGGTGGATCTTTCCGTGTAGTACTTAGCCAAGGATACCGGCAAATCGCTTTGCTCCAGGACGCGACCGATCAGGTCGTTCTCGAAGATTTCCCAATTCGATTGCGCCGGAAGGCATTTCGCTTGGAGCCTTTCATGCAGCTGCTTGCCGATCGAAAGAGCTCGGGAGCCCATTTGTCGCGTAATAGTTATGGCTGGCAAGGGCTCTTCGTCAGGGAGTTGCGTACCCCGACGAATATTAGCTCCCAAGTACCCCTTTACCGTAGCCAGTGGTTCTGTCGCTCTCATGCTTCCAGTGTATGAGTTAGAAGACAAAAATCAACACTTCAATGCCATCGGCTCCACAAGACCGCTTTACAAAGCCATGATTTCATCGATGTCTTTGTAGACTAATGACACCTTGTCGAGGCCAGCAGATAGCAGCGTAATGCCTCGCTGGGTCAGAAGAATGAGAAAGAAGTGTCTATTCCAAATGGGCTTTGCCGCTAAGAAACAGAAGAAACATTCTGTATCGATGCCAAAACTCTCTCTAGAATGGATTTTTCTAGGCTCTTTAATTCCTTTAGGTGGCCAAGAATCCGGCTTAATAGCGCTCTACGTTTCTCACTCGAATTTTCACTGTTATATTCGAATGCCGCGAAGCGAATAATTCTCGCTGTCTTCTCTATTCTTTCGTACTCCATAAATAGATTCCCAGCAATTAATCTCTTGCTTTTAAAGAACGACAGTCGTTTTTTCATAATGGATTTATGATCCCATAATGCTAGCGAAACTTTCGAATTCAGACTGGAAAGGGAATCGTAGGCCGTAGCGTAATAAGAAATTAGCTCATCATAGATATCATAGCCACAAACCCAAGGAGCGGACATATAGCTTTTATGAGTGTGTTCGCGGTAATCGTTTTTCAGGCTGCTATCCAGTCGAGAGTACCATTCACGAAGAACAGCATTTTCCCTCGGGTCATTAGCGCACAAATAATCTCTTAGCAACATTCGAAACAAATCGATATCAAAGCGATCTTCTGTATCCAAATTCGGTCGGTACAGTACGTATTCTTTAGTTTCGTAACCTTTACTAAATGCTGAGCCTATTACGAGATCGATAGGAATTTCCTGAGCGTCGAATTTTCCGCCATAATATCCGATTAGTCGAAAAATTCCTCGATTAAAATCGTAGCCTACAATCCCATTTAGATGCGAAAAACGTCTCTTAAAAAAAGATTCTCTTCGAGGTATGAAATATTCATCGAACAAAGCATGAACGCAATAGCCCTGATCTATTGATCTTTTGATAAAATCGCAAAACTTCAAGGGAGAGGGAAAACCGCTTGAATCTTCGTATAAATACCGAACCTCCAAAAACCCAAGGTCTGCCCATTGGTGATAGCTCAGCCAAGGCTCGAAACGCAACATCCCACCACTTTTGTAGCATCTGGCGAAATTCAGATCGGGCTGCAAGATAACCTGAGTATAATAAGAATACAAGGTTTTAACGTAATCTCGAGAAGCCGATATAATCGAGGCTGGCTGAGCAATCTGTAAATTGCCTGATGCATCTACAGACAAATCGCAGGGCAGAAAACGCGTACCCTTTCCGATACTGTCATGTTTGGCTGAAAAGATCTTCCAAGCAACGTATTTTAGATTACTTATAAGATCGCTTCGGCCCATTTTATATATTATAAATTGACACAGCTTTCGCATTATAAGAGTTGAATTATATTTACGAATACCTAAGCACCCGCAGGTTAAGCTAACTTCAGCTTTCGTCAAATTAAATCAAGCCATCACAAGCAGATAGAAAGCTCAATGGCATTGCTATTGGGAAATCCAATCGATCAGCTCTTGTGGCACCTTTGTAAACAAAAGGACTTAGCAACTCGTACCTAGCGCTTGAAAGGAACTGTCCAAACTCCAAATCGAGATCAGTAAACTAGCCTTCACTAAAACCGACCGGACCATCTCCATTTATAAGCAAAGGCGATCGCTAATCGATAGTATCGGCCAAAGTGGAAAAGCCGCTGGTGATGCGAGTACGAACTTCAACCCCCACCGGAATCAGGATGTTCCAGCCAGCCTGAGGCGTCCCATCGTTATCCCAGTTGGTAAACATGGCAATACCTTGACCCGGCAGCAAGCACTGGCGACTCCATTCGTTGCTAGGATTTGCTGTAGGACTAAGGCAACTACTATCTCATGTTGGCTATGGGCAACGTCACAAAAAAAGAGGATCCTAGCAAGCAAGTCCAAACGACCTCGAGCTTTAAGTTCCTGGAACGCGTTCTGGCTGGAATAACAAAGCCTGAAAAATGATTTGAGCTCTCGTGGCGCACGGCAAAAAGGAAAAGGCTGCTTCAAGGCGCCCGCTATAACGCCTTAGCTCAAGAATCAACTTTGTAACATGGCTGCAAAATCCATCCTGCATTGATAAACCTTTCTCGTTGCCATTGAGGAGTTGAGCGACTCTCATCTCGCTGAATTTAGTCAGTCTAATCATGAAATCTCGTTTCTCTTTCCTGCTTTCGCTTTGCACGTTAATTGCTTTCGTTCTAATTAGAGCAGAGGCCGCTCATCACGGAGATTCTGGTGAGAGCTATGTCGCTCTGTTCAATGGAAAAAATCTGGATGGCTGGTATGTCGCCATTGGCAAGGAAGGCCGTGTGGACAATCAGGATATCTTCACCGTTACCGATGGCATGATCCATGCCTATAAAGACAAAGAGGAAGGTTCAAAGCAGCCCTTTGCTGGACTGATCACCGAAAAGTCATATAGCAGTTACGTATTGTCCCTTGAATACAAATGGGGAGAGACAAAGCATGCGCCCAGAGCTGATCGCGTTCGCGATGCGGGCATCATCTTTCACATGCTGATGCCGGACCACATTTGGCCAAATAGTGTTGAATGCCAAATCCAAGAAGGCGATACGGGAGATTTGTGGGTTATTGGCACCATGGTAACCTCCAAAGTACAAGGTACAATTCGCAACTATTCTCCAAATGGAAACCTAATCACTCGCGGAAATACAAATAAGAGGTTTCACCGTTTCCACCGAGGCTATTCCTGGGAAACTCCTGACTGGAATCATATCGAGATCACCGTTAAAGGCGACTACGCTGTATTCAAAGTGAACGGATACGTGGTAAACGAAGCCATCGATATGAAGCAATGGGATGAGGAAGAGCAGCAATGGATCCCTCTCACCAGCGGTCCTATTCTTTTGCAAGCCGAGGGAGCCGAGATCTTCTATCGCGACGTCAAAATCAAAGAGCTGGAATGAATTAATAATTCGGAACGTCCCAGACGTTCCGCTACACAGAAAAGATAGTAGCGGCATGTCTTGGACATGCCGAATGTCAACTTGCCAATTCAAGCATGAAGAAGAAAAGAAGCGATTTCTTGAGAGACATTGGAGGCGCCCCGGCTGCTATGTGGCATGGCTGGATGAGACAAGCCGTTCAAACGGACTTCCGAGGCGAGAAAGACCAAGTGTATCTCGGTGACAGCGCAGCGCCAACAATCATGATCGTCCATGGAGGTGGAGAAACCAATCTCTGCAACCTGCACCATCGCAAGCTAGCCGAGCACATCGCTTCGCATCTTTGGCATTCGAAGAAGCTGGTTGCTGCTGTAGAACCGGTCGCAGCAGTAACCGACGCCATCTCTATGGGGCATTCGTATCCAGAAGAACCACGCCTTTCGGCGATGGGCTACTCTCTCTTCTCCAGGGAGATGTTTGCCAGTTCCATCGTCCAACAAGCGGAGATCAATTGTGTCGATGCGGTCATCATCATCACAGGATGCGATAAGACCGTCGCAGGCGGGATACTCGCAGCCTCATGGCTGAAACACCTGCCAGTAGTACTCCTCCACGGAGGAACCATAAGAGCTGGATGCTCCTTGAAAGGCAAAACCATTGAAATAGAGACTGCCAACGAGGTAGCCGGTATGCTCGCAGCCGGCAAAATAGACCAGGAGGAACACGACGATGTGCTTCTAAGATGCCTACCCTCTCCTGGAGGTTGTGGTTTAATGGCTACATCGAATACCATGGCCGTATTGGCCTCATCGCTAGGCATCGCTGTATTCAGTGGAGCAAGTACCCCCGCCATGGATACAGATCACACTTCCATTCATCCCGAAAAGCTTAAGGAGGGCGAAGAGGCAGGGGATCTTCTTGTGGCAATGATGGAAGAAGAAAAGACGATTGGCGACATTGTTGACCATCGTTCCTTCGCTAACGCTGCGGTCATGCTACACGCCATCGGAGGCAGCACAAACGCGGTCATCCATCTACCGGCAGCAGCCGAAGGATTCGGTATCCCTTTTGGGCACGAGAATTTACGTTCCACTTCCAGCACGCCTGTCCTTCTCAATCTCATGCCGACTGGCAAGTTTCTCATGGTCGATCTCTTCGAAAAAGCCGGTGGCTTGCCCCCTCTCGTGAAATACATGCTGGAAAAGGAGATGCTCGACCCAAGCATGCAAACCGTCCACGGTAAAAACTTAGGTGAGCTGCTAAAGGGCGTATCCACTCCGGCATTTCAGGATCCGGAGAGTGACGTCATTCGATCCATCGAATCGCCCGTTAAGCCAAAGTCCTCTCTCTGTCTGGTCTACGGCGATCACTCGACGAAAGAAACCTCGAGCATAGCTCCAAATGGCTGCGTCTTTAAGCTGAACGCTAATCAAAGAAAACTAGAAGGACCAGCCCGCGTTTTCAACTACGAGGATGAAGCGGTTAAGGCCGTCTTAGCTGGCGATGTCGTCGACGGAGATGTGATCGTTCTCCGCTACCAAGGCGTCTCAGTGGGTTGCCCAGAGCTATTGAGACTGACAGCTGCTTTAACCGGCATGGGCAGCGACTCGAGGATCGCAGTGGTTACGGACGGGCGGCTTTCTGGCGTGTCGCGCGGCACTCTAGTCGTTCACGTCGAACCGGAAGCTTGGCGTGGCGGACCGATTGCTCTCATCGAAGAAGGCGACGTTGTGAGCCTAGACGGCGACGCGGAAACGCTCTTCGTGAGAGTTTCTCCTGAAGAAATGGAACGTCGTTCCAGTCAGTGGAAGCGACCGCGCATCGAACTCCCTAGAGGCCCCATGCGAATCGCTGCTCAAGTGGTTCGCCCATTGGAAGAGGGAGCCATCTGGTGGCCGCATGACTGAAATAGCCGCCTTTCCGCTTCTACCGCGTCACCGCGTGCATGACAGTGATAATCTCTGATTGCGAGAGCGGCCGATTGTAGATTCTCACTTCGTCGAGCATTCCAGAGAACTGAGCCACTTCAGGCGTTTCGTCATACTCCTTTTTGGCTCCAATCACGAGCAGCTTGTCTCGATCGTTGCAGATTGGGCGATCGACCAATCGTGTGGATACGAGCTCTCCGTTCACGAAAATTCGTAACGACATTCCATCGTAAGTAGAAGCGAGATGTATCCATTTTCCAAATTCAATCTGAGTATGAGAATCCGTAAAGAACCATTCCTGTCGAACGGAACAATCGCCAAAGAAGCCTCCTGTACGGACCAACTGAGAATCGTTACGGATGTTCAGCCAGTAGGAATCGGCTTTCTCTAGAATCTCTTGCCGCAAAGGATCGATGGTTTCGCCATCCGATTTTGTCCAAGCGCAAAGGGTAAAAAACTCTACTTCAATCCGATCATCGTCACCCACATACACATAGTCGTCGACACCATCCAAAAGCAGCCCGTTTCCAGAGTATCCATTATTCCATTGCGCCCCGCCCATTAATAAGCCGGGCAATCCGCTCGAACTGGTATCACTAGCTATATCGCCCTCGGATTCGTCGAAACGATACTCTAGTACAAGACCTTCCCTTACATCGGAGGAAGCATCTGAGCTAAACTGCCGTAGCCGAAAAAACAAAGTCTCTTCGGACGAGGAGAAATCGCTATCAATCACGATTTCCGAGTCAGTGATGGGAAAGCCGCGAATCGGTTGCCAGGTGGAGAGCTCAGTAGCGAATTCCAGAGCGTATCCAATCGAAGGATCAGCTACAAAAAGGACCTGGTATTGTGTAGAATTCTGGCCAACAGAATGAAGCTGGATGGTCAATGAGCCTGAAGCTTGAGAAGAAAAAGCAAACGTAATGGCAAGTATAGCGTTAAACAGGCTGCGGAGCATAGAACCAACATACTCGCTGGAAAACCAAAACCCGTCAAACTAGAGCTCGACAAACTGTCCGTTCTGAATGAGAAAGCGATACTCTCCTGAGGGGAGCGATTTCTCTATCGTATCCGCATTTTCACTATACGAAGCAGGAGCCACAATCATAGCGGTGCAATTCACGGGAATATCGCATTCCAAGTAGAGGTCGTCATCGCGTTTCTCCCACCGCAGGCGGAGGATCCCATGGGGTGTAGGAACTGCGCCTTCAGCCCAGTCAAGCTTCTCTAAAAACTGAGGAGCGATCCGAACTTGCTTCCAGCCAAGAGAAGTATCATCGAAAGTCGGAGGAATGATTCCCGCCACGCCCTGCATCAGAAACTCTTCGATAGTGCCAAACATGGCGTGATTGTGGTCAGGAGCGCCGTCCCAGTGCTGCCAGTGTTCCGTTGCTCCTTTCGCCAACCAGTATCCCCATCCCGGATACGTTGGAATGGTAGCAATGTCGTAAAGAGTGTCGCCCATCCTTTCCATGGTGAAAACTTCGACGAGAGACTTTGTCCCGATAATCCCCGTCATCAAATGACCATCATGAGTCTCCTGGATATCGGAGAGCGCCTTCTGCAAGATGCTTTCTCTTTTGCTTTCCGGTTCGAACCCGAACTGCAAGGGCAGTAGATTAGCCGTTTGAAAAGGATAATGACCAGGAGGCGTTTCTTCCTCAGGATCGGCAAAATATACTCCATTCGCCTTGTCGAAGAAATGCTGGTTTAATGCTTCAACAGCCGTAAGAACTCGTTCGGAATGAGCTTTGGCTGCGCTTTCGTCGCCCAGAGCGCGAGCCATTTCGGCCACTATTTGCTCAGTTCTGGCGTAATAGCAGGTGCCAGCCAAACGTCGCAAATTATGCGTCATAGCGAAGCTCTTATGCGATCCATCTTCAGCATATCCCGGAGCCACGTGATCGGCCCAGATTCCTGAAACCAGATCGTCAACAGCGGTGGAAGCCAGATAATCGGCCCAAGCAACCAGTGGCTGGTAGTGCTCTTCTAAAATGCGCTTGTCACCGCTTTGCTGATACAAATACCAAGCTACAAACGGATAAGCGCCTCCCCAGACAGCCGTAGTCGGACTTTTTGAAGTACGATAGTTGGGAACGGTGTGGTCGATACTTCCGTCGCTTCGCATCGCTTGAGAGTCTCTCAAATCGAGGAGCCACTTCTCCCAAAAAAGCTGAGTGTCGAATATCGCATTCGCTCCCATGGCGAAAAGATGGGCATCACCGGTCCAGCCATACTTTTCGGAGTTAGGATTGCTCATAGGGGCTCCCTGAAAAACGCCTTTTAAAGACCACAGCGTGTTGTGATGCAACTGGTTAAGCAATTCGTCGGATGAATGAAAGGAACCAAGCACCTCGATATCCGAATACACTGCGCAGCCGGCTGCCTCGATAGATTCGAGATCATCAGGCGAATTAACCTCCACCTGCAAATAACGGAACCCGGAATAGAAAAAACGGGGCTCATAGACCTCTTCGCCATCGCCCTTTAAAATATAGTGAGTGATGGCGTCCCTTTCATAGTGTCCACCTCGACCGTGAGCGAAGCCCAGGCTAATGCCTTTCGAATCTTCGAAACCACCCGGAAATATCGATTCATCAAGCGTCTCCGCTCCCCTAGCCTTAACCAAAAGACCTTTCTTGCCTCTCAGGCTGAGACGCCACCAGCCTCCAATATTCTGCCCAAAATCGTAAAGGTAAACACCTTTACCAAGTTCCCGCGTTCCAATCGGTTCCAAGACATCGACAACCCGCATGGGAGGCATCTGTTGAGGATATAGAGGCGTAGCAACCTGCATTTCGGTGACGGACTGCCATGATGAATCATCATAACCAGCCTGGTGCCAGCTCGGATCTTCAAGTCGAGCGTCATAATCTTCCCCACCGTAAAAATGAGCGTAAGTCAGCGGGCTATTCGACCACTTCCAGTCCGCGTCTGTCGCGATGGTTTCGCGTGAGCCATCCGTGTATTCAATATCCAACTGCAACCAGCCAGCAGGCTGAGAAAATGGTCCTGGATATTCACGAGCTAAATTGTGAAAGCGCTCCGGTTTTTCCATGGTAATAGCGGCTTGCCCTTCATTAAGCCAAAGCCCAACAGCATTAAGCCCTGGCTTAAGAGAACCGGTCACATCATGGGTAGCATAGTAAAGTCGCTTTTCATACTGCGTTGGAGCTGGTTCCATCACAGCATCGCTTGTTTTTTCGCCATTCAAGTAAAGCTCCGCGTATCCAATCCCGGACACGTGAGCGTAGGCGGCGGCGATTTCGCCCTTTACTTTAAATTCACTCCTCAGCAATGGGGATCTCTGAGCGGCAGCAGTGGCAGCTGCCCATATGGCTTCGGAATCCGACAGGTCCGGAGCCATGCGGAAAAAACTCCTGGATGCCGACCGAGTGACGAGGTCGTTTTGATCCCAAACTTCCAACTGCCAGGAATAAAGCTTCCCCGCCTCCAAACTAGGTCCAGCGTAGACCAGGGGGGCGCTACCAGCGCGACTCACTTTGCCTGAATCCCAAATATGTGATTGTCTATCGAATACAGTTATGCGGCAAGCCGATTCCTCCGCTCCCTGTTCTGAACTGGAGAGCCACCAAGTAAATCGAGGGGCCTGCGATTCAACTGCCAACGGCCGCTCCTGATATTCGCATCGCATACGAGTGATCAGTAAAGAACCATCCGCATCAGCAGCGCCTGAAGCTCCCAAGGGAACTAGGCTACAAGTGGTAGTAAATAAAGTGGAGAATCGGAAAATTTTCATCGGTAATGACAAGCCGTAGAACATCCTCCTACTCAACCCTAGCAAAACAATATAAATTAGTAGCAAGATCTGAACTACGAACCAGCAGAATCTATTTCCTTCACGGAGTTTATTGGCTCGATTTCGAATCCAGCAGGTGCTTTCTGGCCAGAAGGCGAGCAGCTTCCCCGTCTCCTTCCTTGATGGCATTGGCAATGACTTCGTGTCGCTTAAGCGTCGCCTGGCGTTGCTCGGGACTTGCGGAGTGCAACTTCACCAGCTCTTCCACAGAGCCAGAAATCGCTTCCCGCATCGTTTCCAAGTATCGGTTTTGGGCTGCGCTTGCTATAATTCGATGGAAGGCGGCATCCAGTTGACTAAAAGACTCAGCAGAATCGATGCAATCGGCAGCTTCGGCGATGTTTTGGAAAAGCGCGTTCACGCAATCCACCGAGCAGCGTTCCGCCGCTAGGCCAGCCAACTCGCTTTCGATCAACGCTCTAGCGTCGTAGAGCTCCTCGATACTCTGCTCCTCTCCGCTCAGGCTAAGAGGAAGAAGGACGTCTTCGACGCTTTGCAGGCTCACGGCTCTCGAAACAATCGTCCCTTTGCCATGCGAAACTTCAACCAGACCCAGAGCAGACAAACGAGCCAGACCTTCTCTCAAGCTGATGCGACTTACACCCAGCTCAGCTTGAAGTTCACGTTCACTCGGCAAAGAGTCGCCCGGCTGCAATTCGCCATTTCTAATTCTATCTTTCAAATGACGAAAGACCGCCTCTGCCATCGATAGCCTACCTAGCATTGGGAAAGGCTAGATGGATTGGGGGCGTAACTACCAGCTAGAAATGAAAAACCAACACACGGATCTTGCCCAGCTGATACCGCAACGCTGGCATGTCTAGGGGTCCAACTTGAAAATTACTCTCCCGCGGCGAGCCATCTCCTCGGCCTCTTGAGGATTTCCCTCTCTTGCAACCGTTTCGATTGCCTTGACATAGAGGCGCTTAGCTTCCGGCGATTCCGATCCCTCCCAGAGGGCCAAAGCCAAAACTTCTAGCTCCGTACCCGTTTTGTAGTGAATCAGCAGACGACGGTAATTGCCCTCCTGCTCCTTAGCGAGCTCGAGCGCTTGGCTGGAAACGCTGATGGCTTCGTCACGGCGGTCCAAAGCGATCAACGTCCTACCTAGCTGAATGTGTCCACGCAGACTACTCGCGTCATGCGAAACGAGATTTTGAAAATGGCCATAAGCTGCCTCGAAGTCCTTGTTCGAAAAATTCAATACACCCGCTCCATATAAGGCATCTGCGCTTGTCGGGTCCAATTTCAAGGCTTCATCATACAAGGGTCCAGCTTCATCCAGCTTTCCTGCGGCAAGAAGGGCGCTCGCCAGTCGAATACGCGTGTTACTTTCATCGTATCCATTATTTAATAATACGGAATAATTTGTGATAGCTGGTTCTAGATCGTTACGAGAAAGGTCGATGTTGGCTACCATCGCCCGTGTCATGTCCAGTTCAGGTCTTATTTCCAAAGCGCTGCTAAACTCGCGCCGCGCCGCATCAAGCTTGCCCTGCTCCAGAAGAACGCTCCCCAAATTATGAAAAGCCTCCGCATAGTCTGGGGCGATTTCGATAGCTGATTCGAATTCCTTAGCCGCCAGAGAGTACAGGTTCGCCTCGGCATATTGCACACCTAAATTGTTGTGGGCAACAGGGAAATCGGGCTTAAGTTCAATCGCCTTTCGATAAGCATCCGCCGCCTCGGCCTTCCTGCCCATTTCGGCCAGAATGTATCCTAAATTGTTATGAATGAATGGATTGTAAGGTTCGGCTGCAATCGCATAACTAAAATATCCAGACTGCAAAGTCAGCATATCCTCGCGGCTACGCGTCAACACTTGCAAGGAAACCTCTCCCATTTCATCCGTAGAATTCCAGCCGTAGGTTACCCGCTTTGGCGGAGTATTCGGATTTCGGATATTGTCTTCAGAATTGTCATACAAATATCGCATCACAATGTCGGATCCCGCCGGAATCGAAAATGGCTCAACCAATCGATAGTCGCTTTGCCAGTTAAAATCCCAGTCCCCAATCCTGAACAGTGGTAGCTCTTTCCCGCTTGGCTGGCGAGCGAATATCTTTAGGTCTTTGCCCAAATAATGAGCATGTGGATACAGGCGAAGCAGCTCCACATCCACAGGTAGCGTGAATCGCTTTTCCACGAGGTAATTGGACTTACCGGCAGGGATGTCGATGTCGTCGGACTTGATGCGTATCACGAAAGATTCTCTCTCCGGCGGTTGATCACTGAAATAGAAAGCGATCGATGGTATAACAGGCTCGATCTTTCCTGACGGCAGCAGATGCAGTTGAGCCACCAGACTTGTGTTGGGATCCAACCGCCAAGCCGTTCCCGGATAGACTTCGTAAGGCTCCTGACCAGGCGTCCAACCAATAAAGTGGCCATCAGGATTAACTGCTCCAGAGCTTTCCATGCCATCGAAGCCAATCTCGGGATCTTCTTGATCTCGCAGTTGGGAAACCATAGTTCGATCGAATTGAAGTACAGCATGATGGACGACTTTGGGATTGTTGGCTTTGAATTCCACCGCTCTGACATAGCGGGGTGAAGAAAGAGGAATGGGAATCACCAAATTTCTGAATACATCCTTTCCTTCGGCTGGAAGCATGAAAGGAATTTCGCATGTCACCACTAAATCCGGCTCGCCGAGCTGCCACCCGTCTTTGAAAGCAGGCGGATCCATCGCCAAGGGCTCATCTCCCTCCGGAGCCCCCGATTCGTACCACTTCGCTAGGAGGTGAATCGCATCATCATCCAATCTGCGGCTATGCATTAGCTCAGGCCCGTATCCAGAATCTGGCTTCCATGGAGGCATAAAGCGATCCTCCGTAACTTCAGCGATCTGGCGGGCTCGTTTGGCTACGGATGGATAATCCAACAAACTGAAAGGCCCTGAGCCCTTGGGATGGTGACAAGCGGAGCAATTTTGGAAAATGATGGGGGCGATATCGCGGTTAAAAGTAGGCGAGCTATCCTCAGCAGCGCAGAATGAAGCTGCAATAAGGAATGCGAGACAGAACCTAGCGAAATGCATGAAAAATCTATTCACATTACGCGCTTGCGAATTGCCTCCAACAAAAAAGCGATGCGACCCCTAAGTCGCATCGCTTGAAAAGTCATTAACAGCTTTTGACTAGAATCTAAAGGAGGCTCTCAACTTGACGTCACGAGACTGAGGCAAGACGTAGTTTCTAACCAAGAAGTTGCCGTTGGCGTCAGCCGTCGTATCGAGCTGATTGATTGAGAGCTCGTCTTCATCAAACAGATTCTTGATATTCAGCTGCAGGTCCAAGGTGTAATGCTCGAACTCTTTGGTCCAACCGAAGACAGCGTCATAGAAAAGCCAGTCGTTATGCTCAAGAACGCCCAATGTAGGATGCACTTGGATACGGCCGTCCGTATAACGAACGCCACCGCCAACACGGAAGTTCTTTAGCCCACCCTCGGAAAACGAGTAGTTGGTAAAGAGATTCCATTTCGTTTGGCGTTGCCCTGGAGCAATGCCGCCGGAAAGAGCCTGCTGCGCGTCGCCAGCTCTTTGTATTAGGCTAATCGCATCATTGAAGGTCGCTCCTTCATTCAAATCGCCACTGATATTGCCCGGGATGGCGATAACTTCGCTTGAATATTGCTGGAAGAAAGATCTGCCGGTAGGACCTTCCCACCAACCGGTGAATTCAGGAAGAGAGTCAGCCAAGGACACTTCAGTCTCCGAATAATTCAATACGGCGCGCCAATTCTCGTTGAGATTGCCAACAGCCGTTAATTCGAAACCTTCCGAACCCTCGGACTTGGTACCCACCTCAGTTGTGATCTGTTGCGAATCATAGGTGGACTGATTGATTAGCTCCTGAGCTAGAAGCTCATCGTAGGTGTCCTTTATCAAGTTCATGGCATTGCCATCAACCCAGGCGACGAAGCTGCTTACGTTGTTGGAAGTGGTTTCGTAGAACGCAGCCTTAAGAAACAGTCCGCCTCCTAAAAGATCCGCAGTAATCCCGAAATCTTCGGATTCTCCATTTGGAACCGGATTGATGCCACCAGTTTCGCCTGGACCGCCGAAAATGTCCTTGTCGGAAAAATCGGAAATGCCGGAATTGGTAGACGTATTATAGAAAACCGAAAACTGATCGGTTACATGGTAAACCGCTCCATAGCTTTCGGTATCGCCCACGAATTCCTGCACCAGAGCATTCTCGCGATCCAGAATATTTCGTTGCCCATCTACTGTATTTACTCGGCCATTACCATTAGGCGAGAAGAGATAGAAATCGTCTTCGCGGATACCGTAGGTAATGAAGAGCTTGTCATTGAGGAAGGAACTCTGGCCAGCGATCATCATGGCATCGATTCCAGACTCCTCTCCTTTGACGCGTAGCGTTCTCCAATCCGAAAAGAGCGACACTACCTGATTCGGGTCGCGTCCTAGGTCGTATCTCGTTATATCGCCAGCAAGCACGTTGACGGTTTGCGAATCGCCATCCCATTCGGAGCCAAAGCCCACGCCCGGAAAGCCACCAACACGCCAATCTGCCAGATCGTCCGGATTCTCCAGGTAGTGACGGACCTGAACTTGATTATTGCCTCCCCAGACGTTTCCGGTGAAGGGACCGCCAGGGAAAGGCGTCACGCCAACAGCTCCAGGATCGACCCACACATACATTTGGGAATTGCGGCGAAATTCGCTCTGACGGCTCTGCCCCATGGCAGCGAAGCGATGCTTGCCCATCCATCCGTCGGTATTGATTTCGTGGGAGATCGTAGCGCGGACGTAGTCCTCGGTGAAGAAGCGGAAATCTCTTTCTAGGCGGGACTGAAAGTACAGCTGTCCGGCATGAGGATTCGGGCTTCCATCGGCCAAGGTAGGATTGGGATCGCCCAGAAGGTCCACACCAACGCCTCGATGACTGAAGCGGTCGACTTCATACTTAGCCCAAGCGAGTTCGACGAACGTATTCTCGGCTAGCTGTTGGCTGAGAATCGCAGACATATTGCGGATATCGCGGGCGCCACGCATAACAAGCGGTCCTGATGTGGTGCCCGTTGGAGGAACAACCAGAGTACCGAAGCCTGCAGGATCGCTGAGAACGTTGTTATCGTAAGTAAAATGATTGTCCCGCGGACCAGGATCAGACAAGGAAGTTGTCGCATTGCCTCTGTGATTGGCCACGAAGCCAGATCCGTTATCTACGTATGCGATGCTGTTGGTGGTTCCGATTATGCCTTCAGCGGATCCAGCTCCAGAACTTGTCAGCGGCCGTCCTGCCGCCAGCCACTGGCTTGCTCTGTCCTGCGGACCGAATGGCATCGAAGGAGCGTCCAACACGTCCCCGTATTCATATTCCAAATCTAGAGTAGTCCTCTCGAATGGCTTGTATTTGAGAGCAACATGATAGCGTTCGTCTCGTCGGTATGTCCAAGCGCGATCATTTTCTCCATTGTCGTTGTGCAGGAGATTCAAGCGGAGAGCCAATTTCCCTTCGAGCAACACTTTGTTGTAATCGATGTGTCCCCGAAGCCGATCAGCATCCCCAACCGTAATATTGAAGGTCGTGAAATCGCGACCTAAAACTGGTTTCTTGGTAGAGGAATTGATGAGGCCACCAGCTTTCGCGATCCCGAAAAGGATGGAATTTGGCCCACGGGATTCGTCGATACGCTCCATGTTGTAGACGTCCTGGTCCCATTCATAGGCGAAGAAGTTCCTTCCTTGGTCAGCATCCAATCCACGGATACGATATCTGGCATCAAATGCCGTAAGCTGATTGCCGCCAAAGGTTCCATCGTCCTGGGAAAGCTCAGGAGTCTGGTTAACCGAATATTCGAGGGTTTCCTCAAGACTATCAGCTCCAATGTCTTCAATAAATTCCTTAGTGAAGACAGTGACCGGAGCAGGAGTATCCTTGAGCCGCGAGTTCATGCGACTGCCCGCCAAAGTGTTCTGAGCAGCATACCCAACGTCTCCAGAGCCATCCACCTCAAAAGGCGACAACTCGAAAACCTCGTCCTCCTCTTGAGCGGAAAGGTTAAGAGCCGGTGTTGTCAAAAACGCCAGAGGCGTCGCAATGCGTAGGGCAAAAGCCACTACACGAGATCCAATGGGAGATTCCCGATTGTTTAGGTTGTTCATAGCTTGGTATCTATAGTTTGAAACAAAAAGAAGACCAACTACCCGCAAAGGTACTACATACCCGAAACTACAATAGCACGAGATAGTGGTGTGGTGAAGGGAGGGGCAAGTGGGTCCAAAACGTTTAACGTAGCGAAGGAGAATATAAATGAGTTTGACGAATTCTCAACAAGATCTTTGGTATGTGACGCGTAACATAACGCTATGCCCCCTAAAGAACCAACCATGCAGACCATCGCTGATCTGGCTGGCGTCTCGAAAATGTCGGTTAGCCGCATTCTGCGAGGACATCCCCATCACAACCAGGAAACGAAGGAAAAAGTCCTGGGTATCGCCAAGCGACTCGGCTATCGAACCAATCCACTTATTTCGGCTCTGATGACCAATCTGGGCCAAAAAAAATCGTCTCCCTACTCTCCCGTAATTGGTTTGATTCATGCATTGCCCTATGGCCAGCCACTGCATCCGAACATGATCGAATTTCGAGAGAGCGCCTACATACAAGCAAACAGCTCGGGATACGGCATCGAAGAATTCTATTTGAACGAACCGGGCATGAGCCCAAGTCGACTGATAGAAATCCTTACCTCAAGGGGGATCCATGGCATTATTCTTGAGCATTTCTGGGTTGGTGACGTGAAGCTTGATGTTGATTTAAGCAAATTCGCCTCGGTCTCCATTGGCTTGACGCTCGTATCGCCAAGACTCCATCGAGTGGATCGCGACCACTATAATGACATGATGATGGCGATGAAAAAGGTGAGGAGCTTAGGTTACAGTAGGATCGGAATAGCCAATATTGATCCCGCGGAAGACACCAAGGACTACCGGCGTGTGGCTTGCTTCGAGTATTTGCAAAACCATGATGACACCGGAATGGTTGTTCCGCCCATGAAGGCCAAATCCAAGGCCCAACTCAAACAACGCTTCAAGGCTTGGCTTGAAGTTAACCAACCAGATGTAGTCATGAGCCAACATATCGAGATCCCGGGTTATCTTAAAGATTGGGGATACAAGGTGCCACACGATATTGGCTTTCTTCACCTGGATATGTGCAAAACGCTCAAAGAGTTCGCAGGCATTTACTCTAACTGGGCTCAAAAAGGCATCGTTGCCGTAAATCAAGTCGTCGACCAACTCAACCGAGGCGAATTTGGCGTGCCCCAGAATCCAATAACCACGGTGGTAGAAAGCCGATGGATGGACGGTCCCTCTTTAAAATACCCACAAGTTCAGAACACAAAGAAGCGTTTGGAACCGGCAAATGTTGCGGTAATTTAAAATACTGCAGCCAAAGCGCCGACCGTACATCAACAATTCGCAGCCGATCTCTAGTTAATTATACTCATAATACCAGTTGGCTGCTCAAAAATTTCTTTCTCGCCAGATGTTCTAGAAAAGGAATGTGCCTATGTAATTCATTCAGCAGCAGAATCTTAATAAAATTCAAGAGGGTTGAAGGCAGCTTCATGTACTTGAATTCAAATTAAAGTGAAACTTCGGAAAAATGCTTGAATATCGCCTTTATGCTGAAATGCTCTCCACCTCTCTAGTTTTTTTGCTGAATCGATGCCCAAGATTGTAGATTTAACCCTCACTATGCGACCAGGAATGCGAGGGTACGGTTGCGAAATCGCCAAGACGAAAGTCGAGGATGGATGGAACGCCAGAACGCTGAGTCTATACACTCATACCGGAACCCACATGGACGCTCCGCTTCATTTCATCGAAGGCGGAAATACTATCGAAAATCTGGATCTTAATAAGTGCGTTGGAGATTGCCTCATCATCGACATTAGGCCCATTGAACCCAAAGCGCTAATTACAGTAGAATCACTAGGCGAAGCGGCAGCTCAAATCGGATCGGGCTCTCGCATTATTTTGCAGACAGATTGGTCCAAGCACCTGGACGACACGGAGACCTATCGCGACGGGTTGCCTCGAATATCAAAGGAGTTGGCCGAATGGCTCGTCGAGAAGAGGGTTGCTTTCATTGGGGTCGAACCGCCGTCTGTCGCTGACGTGAATGATATTCCCGAAGTAACCGAAATCCATGAGATCCTCCTCTCGAGCGAAATGGTAATTGCAGAAGGCCTTTGCAATCTTGATCAGCTGAGCAAGGAGGTTGTGGAAATATTTGCCCTTCCCTTAAAGCCAGAAGGAAGCGATGGCTGTCCTGCCCGCGTAATCGCTATCGAGCGCGACTGATTTTTGCGATGGACGAAAATCTTCTCAGGCAAGAAATAGCGACCTACTCGAAATCCCTATTCGAACGCGGCTATAGCTGCGGCACATCCGGCAACATCAGCGCCAAGTGCGGAGAGGATCTGCTCGTCACGCCAACCAATTCAAGCTTTGGCTCGCTTGATCCCGATCGCATTTCGAAGATCACTTTGGAAGGAGAATTGCTTGCCGGCGACAAGCCATCGAAAGAATGGGTACTTCATGTGGGATTCTACAAGAAACGGCCTGAATGCGGCGCCGTTGTTCACTTGCATAGCTCCTATGCCGTGGCGGTTTCTTGTCTCAAAGATGTCAATACAGCAAACTGCATCCCGCCTATTACTCCCTATTTTGTCATGCGCGTGGGCGACCTTCCACTCGCTCCGTATTTTCCTCCCGGAGACGTTAGGCTCGCAGAAGCCGTCACTGAATTGGCAGCGAACCACATATCAGTGATGATGGCGAACCATGGACCAGTTGTCTCAGCAAAAAACCTCAAAGCCGCCGTCGGAGCCTCGGAGGAACTGGAGGAAACAGCCAAGACTTACCTGCTCATCAAAGGTTTCGGCTTTACTACTTTAACCGATGAGCAAATTGCGGAATTGAAGAGGCGGTACAGATAGGCGATGCGCGTAATAGTTGTAGAATTCGAAATCAAAAAAGAGCATGTCGAAGACTTCCGCCCTGCCATGATTGAAAACGCGGACACCTCGCTGAAAGTCGAAGAAGGCTGCCAGCAATTCGACGTGTGTTGGGACAGCGAGGACAACACCAAGGTCTTTCTGTATGAAGTTTATGATGACAAGACGGCCTTTGATGCTCATCTGCAATCCGAACACTTTCTTTCATTCAACAGTATGGTCACCCCTTGGGTCGCTAGCAAAACGGTAACGGCATGGGAAAAAGCGTATCCAAAAAACTGATCTCTAGCTAACATGGAACCTCGAACATTAAAGATAGCCAATTTGCCGGGAGACGGCATCGGTACGGAAGTAGCCGCGCCCTGCAAAGAAATCATTCAGGAAGCTTTGACCAAGGCGGGAGCGACATCCAAGTTAGAGTTCATCGACTTGGAAGCCGGAGCGGCTTTGTACGCCAGAACAGGCGAGTCATTGCCTCAAGAAACCCTCAACGCCTGTGATGCTTCCGATGCTATACTGCTAGGAGCTATGGGTATGCCCAGCATCCGCTATCCGGACGGAAGGGAGATCGCTCCACAGCTAGACATTCGCGAACGCTTCAATCTCTACGCAGGGGTCCGGCCAGTAAAGGCCTTCCCTGGAATGCCAGCCCCCCTGTCAGATCCCCGATCCAAGGATATCGATTTCATCTTGGTACGCGAGTCGACCGAAGGTTTATTTGCCAGCCGAGGGCAGGTTGAGATGAAAGGCGATGAGGAAGCCCGCGATTTTCTCCTCATAACACGCAATGTCTCGGAGAGGCTCTTCAAGTTTACATTCGAACTGGGCAGGCAACGGAAAGCCGAAGGAAAGCCAGGTGTTGTGACCTGCATCGATAAAGCGAACGTCCTGGGCTCAATGGCCTATTTCCGAAAAATTTTCTATGAAGTGCATCAGGATTTTCAGGACATCGAAGCGAATCATGCCTACGTCGATGCAACCGCTTTAAACATGATCAAACAGCCCTGGGCCTTCGACGTTATGGTTACGGAAAACATGTATGGCGACATTCTCTCCGACGCTGGAGCAGCCTTAATGGGTGGCATGGGAATGGCGCCTTCAGCCGATATCGGCGACGACCATGCCGTATTCCAGCCTTGTCATGGATCAGCTCCCGACATTGCAGGCCAGGGAAAAGCCAACCCAGTGGCCATGATTCTTTCCGGAGCCATGCTGCTGACTTGGCTCGCCAATGAAAAGGGAGCCAGCGACCTTGCTCCTGCTGGAAGAATGATAAGTGAAGCGGTCGAAGCGGCCTTCGCCGGTAGAGAACTGCTACCCTGCGAGTTCGGCGGCGAGCACGGCACTCGACACATTGCCGACGCGATTTTGGCTAAGCTGTAACTCAAAAGACTTACGAAGGTGTTTGCCTTCATGTTCGAATTTGGTCTTAAAAAAGCTCGTCTGGGATCTTTTTCGCACTCGAGCGAATTCTTGTAGTATGAAGAATAAGCGGATCGTCTTTTTCGATGGACCCTGTGGGCTTTGCAATAAGTTCATCGGATTCCTCATTAAGCGCGATCACGCCAAACATTTCCATTATGCTCCGTTGCAAGGCGAAACGGCAAAAGAACTAATCGAGGTAAAAAGCGAAAGCGATGAATCATTTGCTCTCATCTATCACGATGGAGCTGATTCTCATGAAGCCAGCGACGCCGTTATCGAAATTATGGATACATTGGGCGGAATATGGAGAGTTCTTTCCTGGAGTCGCGTCGTTCCAACATCCTGGCGAAATGCCATTTACTTCCTCGTGGCTCGTCGACGATTCAAAATCTTCGGCAAAGTCGAAGCCTGCTCCCTTAATGGACGTCCACCCGGCGACCGCTTGCTGCCTTAGTTAGCGACTAGCGCGCAAACAAAAATGGATGCGAGACCTTATTCAGACTTCAGCTAAAATTCCTTCCAGGAATCTCTAGAAGCAAGATATTCCGTATCAATTAGTCCATTACGAGATTTTGCAGAGCGTTTCACCATAGAAGGGCCATCGATCCAAATATGCTCCACCGACATGCAAATCGGATTATCGGGAATGCCAAAGTCATTGCGATTTAGAGAATCAACAACGTGATTCACCGCCGTAATAGCCTTTTGTCTCCAGTTTGGATTGATGCCTGCAAATCCTTTAAGAGCAGGCCCCAAACCCACGTGCACAAAACCGATGTCGTCTGGCACTTTCAATCCAAACTCTTTAAGAAAATGAAGGACATCCGGCTGCATACTGAGAAGGATATCAGGCTGATATTTTTGCAACCATTTATCAATGACACTCTTAAGATCCGCCCTTCTTTGGATTCCCATCGGAATGGGAATTCTATCTTCATCAGCAAACATTAACTGCCCATACATGAAAGCAGAGCGCCGTCGATAGTGATTGTGCTGCTCCGAGCCTTCCATATTCACCAAGCAGGGACGACGGTATCCGTATTCATAAATCTTTGACATAGCGATTCTCATTTCATTATGAAAGTCGCTATCTACTCTATGAAAACTCGGTTCAGCGATGGTTGAACCAATCGCCACACAAGCTAATGAACTAAAATCCGCCTTTAAACGGTTTCCCCAGGTGAAGAAATGTTCGAAAACGACCCCTCGAATATTGCGCGTTTTCAGGATATCGACTAGCCGCCGGAGTGTCATTCCAGGCTCGTGAAGATAGAATTCTTCGATCTCAAAGCCTTGCTCCTCAGCAGCTTCGTGAGCCGAAGCTTGGAACACCTTCATGTTATGCGTCAACTCCCGCTTAAATGGAAGACAATGAACCAGGGCTATTACAGGAGAAGCCTTGGTTTTACGCCGAGAGCCCCTTTGAGACATCAAGGCGGATATATATGGATGCTTCTTATAGCCTAACTGCTTTGCTAACAAAAGGATGCGACTTTGAGTCTCTTTGTTCACCTCCGGATCATTGCGCAAAGCTCTACTTACGGTCATAACCGACACACCCGCCTTCTCAGCGATGGTCTTCATACTAGGAGAATCGATTCGAGACATTTTAGCTTAGTCCCGTTACGATTAACGACACCTGGCTATCGAATTCAACGCATTTTTAGGGGAACATGTTAAATCGGTATTAATTAATTCTAATGCCGTTATCCCATCCCCCCAGACGACCATCTCCCTTTTAAATTAACACCCACGGTCGTCTGTTTGTGACTACAAACGAACTAACACAGATCAGACCTGTACACCCATTATGAACAATAAGCAAAAATGGCGTTATGCCATCTTTGTCCCACATGTGTGTGGGAAAATGAGCAAACTCGCTCTATCCACCGCAGCTCTATCGCTTCTTATTTCTCCCGCGTCAGTCATCGGACAAGACGACGAGGAAGAGGTGTTCGAGCTTTCACCCTTCACCGTTGATGCGGGTGAATCTGACGGCTACCTGACCAAATCTACAACCGCAGGCACTCGATTGCGCACTAACGTCAAGGACCTTGGAGCCCAGATCGACATCTTCTCCAAAGAATTCCTGGACGACATCGCCGCCTCCGATCCGGAAGAAGCCTTCCTCTATTCGATAAATGTCGAGAACGAGCAGGAGAATCCGTTATACGAGGATGGCAAGCGAGCGATTTTCGAACGCAGCACGCCAAATACGGCTTCGGCTCGCGGACTTGGCGATCCACGTACCACGGGATCGACAAGAGGCCGGGATTTCTTTGGCACAAGTTTCCGTCTCCACAATTACAATACGGAAAATTTAGCCATATCCAGCGGTCCGAACTCGATCCTCTTTGGTTTGGGCAAGCCAGGCGCTACCATCAATTCCTCAGTCAAGAGAGCCCTGACTAACCGTAATTTCGGCAGCGTTGGCCTTAAGTTCGATAACCACGGCACCAAGACCTTCAACTTCGACTACAATCAGGTGCTAGTTGAAGACAAGCTGGCCTTACGTTTCGCATTGCTCGACGGCAACAAGGACTCGTTCCTACAAGGCAGCTACGACGACCAAACTCGTATCTATGGAACTCTTACCTACAAGCCCAACGATCGGATGAGCTTCAGGGTACACTACGAAGATATCGACGAAGTCGACGCTCCTACTCAATACCGCATGTTCCAGGACTACGTTTCGCCTTGGCTCATGGATGGCAATGGAGAAATTTGGGATCCCCTTACCGATGATGATGGCCAGCAACCACTTTGGATGCGCGGCCAACCCGGCGTCGCTCCATTCATTTACGCCGGCGACAACGGGGTAATTGACCAAAGCGTTGTTCCCATTATGCGCTGGAACAACAAGTGGGGCTCTCGCTCGGAAGAAGCGAGGAACTACATGCGCGACGTGAACAACCCCAACCACAGGAGATACAATCCCAATTCCTTCTGGTTCGAGGAAGGCTACGACGCGAGCCTCGATCGCCGCGAAGTAACCTTTGGTCCTGAAGTGCTGGAAGCCCTTGGTCTTCCGTTTGACGAGCTTAATCCGTGGGGTGACACGATGCGTCGTACACGCGTGGGTGACATCTTTACCGCTTTCGCTGAATTCAATCCATTCGAGAACTTCCACGTGGAGGTGGGCTACAATACTGAAGAGAACGATGGACGCCAATTCGGCTACAATCGCTCTTTCAATTATGGAGTCGAAATCGATCTCGCCAAATACTTGCCGCATAGCACGGACGAGAATCCGATTCCCAATCCGATGGTGGGCCAATTCTGGCAAGGTGACCGCGGATGGGGCTGGCAGCAAAACGAGACTGAGGACGAATTTCGTGTAACGGCATCCTATCAATACGATTTCCGCGAAAAGGATTTTGTTGGTGACAGGTTGGCGGGAATTCTAGGCCACCACCAATTGGCCTACCTCTATTCGGATCGTCGGACGACACAGATTCGGGCCAACTCCTTCCAGACCTATGGTTTCAATACAGACGGCGACTTGCCATCATTCGCCCGCCGCAATCCCGATCCCTGGGTCTCCTACTTCAACGACAAAGGCTTCATGAGCGTAGCTGTCCGTAGTTACCTGACTGCGAACAATGGCTACCAAAACCAGGTCGCTCGATTTGGAGACATGATTTGGGAACCAGGCGCCGAACTGCTCACGCTTCCAGATCCAGCTGGAGACCGAGGCGATCTAAGGGCCACCTTCTGGTCCGAGGAAGTCGGTTCGAATCGATTATTCAGCTTCGATCGTACCATCGAGTCCAACATGATCGCTTACCAGGGCTTCTTCTGGGGAGACCGTATTATCCTTACCTACGGCAAACGCGAAGACGATGTGCGCCAGCGCATTCTCGCAGGTCAAGGCGACAGGGCGAATAATTATACGCGAGCCCAGTTTGAAGCCGGCGAAGTTCCATCCAATGTACAATTGGGAGGCTATTTCCCCTGGTACACTTCTCTTGATTGGGAAGCCCAATACCCCGATGGTGATACGAATTCAAACGAAACTAAGGGAATCGTATTCAGGCCAAACGGTCTCGCCAATTGGATCAGCTTCTTCTACAATGAAGCCACCAATAACGAAGCTGGCACGATACGCTTCGATGTAGACGGCTCCTTCCACGATCCACAGACGGGTACAGGTGAAGACTATGGTATCCGTCTCGATCTGCTCGAGGATAGGCTCACCTTCAAGATCAACGAATTCAAGACCGCCGCTACCAATGGCTCCACGCCTGGCAGCCAAGTTGACGGCGGCATCCGGGGCATCATTAAAGATTTCGAGCAATTCTACTTCGATGTAAATCCCCAGAATTACGTTGCTGACGGTTTCGATCTCTTCGGTCAGCAGGACTTGTTCTTGCCAGTTGTAGACAGATCCGCTGAGGGAACAGAGTACACCCTAAGCGCTCAGCCAAAGCCAGGTTGGAACATTCGATTCACGGCCGCTAAAACCGAGTCTGTTCTAAATAACATCGCTACCAGCTACATCGAATGGGGCGAGAATCGCGCCAATTTCTGGAGTGGCGTTCAGTGGAACGAGGAAGACGAAAACGGCAATTTCCTACCTATAGTTGATTGGTGGAGTCCTGACGACCCAAGAGAAACCGAGGTCGTGATTAATCCTGATACAGGGATTCCATACACTTCATCTGAACGACGGATTATGGCAGGATTCTTTCGTACCGATAATGAAGGCAACATAACGCCCTCTAGAACAAAGCTTGGAGCGGCCGGCGATACACCGCTCAGCGGTTGGAGTAACGTTGGGCGCAATGAAGGCAATAGCGAGACATTGGAGGAAGAGTACATCCGTCGCTTTCTTGTAAATGCCAAAGCTCGCGCAGGAGCATTCGAAGGATCCTCAAATCCGAATGTACGCAAATGGCGCATGAACTTCTCCACTAGCTACCAATTCCAGGACGGCAAGTGGCAGGGATGGCGTTTCGGCATGTCCGCCCGTTTCCGCGAAGCAGGCATCATCGGATACGATAAGAGAACTATCGAAGACAACGGCAATACGCTTAGCGTCATCGATGTTACCAAGCCTTACTTCAACGACGACGAAGTCTTCTGGGACGGAATGGTCTCCTATCGTGGACAGCTTCGAGATGGCGCTCTCAGGTACCGCGTGCAGTTGAACGTTCGTAATATGTTCGACAATAGCGATCTGTACGCAACAGATAAGATCTCGACCGGGCGCCCCATCAAGTGGGCCGTCTTCGAGCCGCGCACTTACATTCTGTCGACCAACTTCGACTTCTAGTCAAAAGCTAGATTTCGTATCCAAACTTTCAATCCCGGCGAGCATTGCTCGTCGGGATTTTTTTGTTACAATTTTCCTGCTAGCAAGCTCGAGCTTGGTCCAGTTTTACCGCGGTAACTCCGTCAACCCAACGTCCTTCTATCATAGTAGCAATGGGCGTTACCGGCACATCGAATTCGTTTCGGTTCATTTGATCGATTACCTGATTGGCCGCCGCAACACCCACTTGATGCCAATTGGGATCAACCCCCGCAAAGCCTACGTCGGATTCGTTCCAGCCAAGTAAAGCGAAACCGACATCGTAGCCAAGTCGCAAACCTCGACGTAATATCATATTCGGCACAGCATGCGAAAGCGTAATAATCGCGTGCGGGTTGCATTTTTCAAACCAGTCATCGAATCGCGTATCCAGATCAGACGGGGAATCGAATTTTAAAACAGGTGTCCGTCGCTCATCAGCCAACTCCTGATTCATCTGCAGCCAGGCCGCCTCTCGCTTCATCGTGGACATAGACTCCTGCCTATTATTAAGAATTAATCCGCAACGATGGTAGCCACGCTTGCGCAATTCGTCTACGGCTGTCAAGACGGCTTGGTATTCATTAACGACGACCCGATTTATATTAGGACGCTTCAAAGTCTGCATGATGGCAACGGAAGATACGCCGCTCAGATCTATATCCAATTCAACGTCTTTATCGAAGAAATGCTCGAAAATGACGCCTCGAATACCGCGACTTTTTATGATATCCATTAATCTACGAGGCGTCATTCCAGGCTCGTTGATGTAAAATTCTTCAACATCGTATCCAATCTCTCCAGCCTGGAAGCGAATGCCCTCGCGTAAATCCAACAAATTACGTCGCACCGTATGGCCAAAAGGGAAACAGTGCACATGGGCGAGTGTCGTATTGAATCCTGGGGCCTTTCCTGTACTCCGCTGTTTCATCAAAGCGGACACGAGAGGATTCTTGCGGTAGCCCAATTCAGTAGCGAGCGTATGGATACGGTCTCTAGTCTTCTGACTTATTTCAGGATGGTTGGACAAAGCCCTACTCACCGTCATCACCGATACGCCAGCGCGCTCGGCAATGGTGCGCATAGTCACCTTCCGATTACTCATCTTGTGGAATGTAGTTTGATAGTTTGGTTGGAAAGGGTTCCCGCAACAACACCTCGACAGGAAGGCAACCAGTCCTTCGGTAGATACTATTTATAACGAAAGCTCTCGAAAAATGGTTTCAGGAAAGTGTGAAAAGGAGAATTTTGAACGTTATTAACGAGTTCCGTTACGATTAATGTAACGCTGAGGTAGAACTATTTCCAAAACTTCATATGGGTGGATTCCTAGGCTGATCATAACCAGACAATCTTCTTTTGGCCCTGAAATGCGCAGCAATTCGGTTCCAAAAAACGACTACAAACTAAAACACAGATCAGACAGTACACCCATTATGAACTACAAGCAAATATGGCCTAGGGCCATCTTTGGCGCGTACACGCGTGCAAATACGGGAAGAATAGCTCTATCATCAGCTGTTCTCTCCTTATTGTTTTCTTCATCATATGTCGTGGGACAGGAGGAGGAAGAAGAAGTGTTTGAACTCTCGCCGTTTACAGTGGATGCGGGAGATCAGGACGGCTATTTGGCTAAATCAACGACCGCTGGAACGCGCCTTCGGACGAATGTGAAGGACCTTGGCGCCCAAATCGATGTTTTCTCAGAAGAGTTTCTGGACGACATCGCAGCCTCCTCGCCCGACGAGGCCTTCCTCTATTCGCTCAACGTCGAGAGCGAGATGGAAAACCCCGACTATGGCGACGGCAACCGAGCTCGGTTCGAGCGCGATGGTCCTTCTGGAACAGCCAGAGGTCTCGGCAATTCTCGTACAACGGGAATAACGCGCGGGCGTAATTTCTTCGAAACTACACTACGTACGCACAACTACAACATGGAAAATCTCGCCATCTCCAGCGGCCCCAATTCGATTCTCTTCGGGCTAGGTCAAGCGGGGGCGACGATTAATAGCTCGCTAGCTCGGGCTCAAACGAACCGGGATTTTGGCAGTGTTGGGTTGAAGTTCGACGACCATGGCACCTTCGAATGGCAACTGGATTACAACAAAGTGTTGGTCGAAGACACGCTGGCGCTGCGGGTAGCCCTTCTGAACAATCAAACCGACTCGTTCATGGAGGGGAACTACGACGACTCGAAGCGCTGGTACGGTACCGTTACCTACAAAGTGAACGATAGATTGAACTTCAGACTCCACTACGAAGACATCGAAGAAGTCGAATCTCCTGTGCAGTATCGGATGTTTGAGGACAACATTTCGCCTTGGCTGGTTGACGGAGGTGGTGTTGGCTATGATCCGGATCGGGACGACGGACGCCCGAGGACAATGAATAACGCTTCCGGACGCGAGGCTATACTGATCCTCCCTGACGGAAACATAGACGTAACAACAGTTGGTATAACGAAATGGAATAATGAATACGGCGCTCGAAGCGACGAAACGAAAGACTATATCGAGTGGGTTTCCGAAAACGGAGTGACCACGTCGCCTTTATATGATCCCGAATTCCTGGATACGCTAGACGATATCGATGTGACCTTTAGTCCGGAAACGCTTGCGGCATACGATCTGCCCTACCAATTCGTCAATCCTTGGGGCGATACCATGCGCCGCACTCGCGATGCGGAAATACTAACCGCTTTTATGGAAGTTAATCCGCTTGAAGATCTCTACATTGAGGTGGCTTACAACGACGAAAACATGAACGGGCGCCAGTTCGGATACAACCGCTCCTTCAACTACGGCGTGTTCATTGATACGCAGGAGTTTCTCCCGGATGGATCGCCTAATCCTATGTTTGGCGAGCTATTTATGCAAGACGATGGCTGGGCCTGGGAAACGCCAAAGTCGGAAAAGGAATTTCGCGTAACCGCTTCCTACACCTACGATTTCCGCGAGAAGGACTTCGTGGGGGACAGATGGTCCAACATACTCGGCCGTCATAACCTCGGGCTCCTCTACGCGGATCGCGACTCCATGGAAATCCGAGCCAATTCATTCCAGATCTGGAAGCAGAATGATGACGGAAGTACGCCGTCGTTCCTAACGGGAAATGCAGCGAACGTCGACGATCCCAATGCTTCTTGGATCAACAACGGTGACCGTCGTGTTTCGCTCAGGCAGTACTTGCTTCCAGAAAACAACTACCAATTACAGACCGTACCCGGCTGGGAGCCCGGCCAGGAGCTTTTCACCATGCCAGATCCAGGAGGAACAGGTAATTTGCAGGCAGCTTTTTTCGATCCTGAAGTGGGTTCGAATCGCTTGTTCAGCTTTGATCGCAATGTGAAATCAGAGATGTTCACCTACCAAGGCTTCTTCTGGGAGGATCGCATTATATTAACCTATGGTCGACGAGAAGACGACATCAAGGAACGCGATCTTTTCGGAGCGGGCGACCGAGCCCAGAACTACACAGAAGACGAATGGAACAACGGTCTAGTGCCGGATCACGTGATCCCTGGCGGTTACTTTCCCTGGTGGACAGAGCTCGATTGGGATGAGTATGGAGAAACCAATACGAACGAGAACGAAACCAAGGGTATCGTTTTACGGCCTACCGGCGTAGCCAACTGGCTGAGCCTCTTTTACAACGAGGGCAGTAATAACAGCGCCGCTACCATTCGCTTTGACGCCTTTGGAGGCCGCAATCCTCCCATTACCGGCGAGGGCGAGGACTACGGTTTCCGGGTTGATCTGTTTGAAGACAAGCTGTCTTTCAAATACAACGAATATAATACCGATTCGCAAAATGTCGAAACCGGCGGTGGCTCGGTGGATGGAAACGTTCGAGGGGTCTTCACCGACCTTGAAGAGAGATTCTACGAAGCGAATCCACAGGCCTACGTTCCCAATGGCTTCGACATCTTCGGCCAAACGGATCTTTTCCTTCCGGTTGCCGACAAAGTGTCCGAAGGAACCGAATACACGCTGGCTTATCAGCCAACCCCGGGCTGGAACATGCGCCTGACAGCCGCCAAGACCGAGGCGGTCCTTGACAATATCGCCGCTAGCTACATTCGCTGGGGCGAAGAACGCGAATCGTTCTATCGCGGCATCGAATGGTACGAAGAAGATCTTGATGGCGAGCACAAGCCAGTAATCGGCTGGATGCCTAATCCTGATTCGGGCGACGCCATCACGCGCGACGAGCTGCTCGCGGCTGGCTTCACGCGCATCGATCCAGCCACTGGGCTACTCGAAGTAGACGACAACGGAGAAGTCGTGGCATACCGTACTAAGCTTGGCGTTCCCGGAGTCGATACGCCTATCTCAGGCTGGGAAAACGTGGCGATGAATGAAAACTCGTCCGATCCCGATACCGTTGCGGATTTCTATCAAAGGGAGTTCCTCATCGATGTAAAAGCGCGCGCCGAACAGCTTAATGGCCGGCCCAATCCGAATGTCCGTAAATGGCGTTTCAACTATACGACAAGCTACCAGTTCCAGGACGGCCGATTCAAGGGCTGGCGGATTGGCGGATCACTCCGCTACAGAGATGAAGGCGTGATAGGCTTTGGTCGCACTACGGTGGGCGAAGGAGACGAGCAAATCGACGTTCTCGACTTGAGCAATCCGTTCTTCAACGACTCTGAAATCTTTGTCGATGGCATGATTGCCTATCGAGGAACACTGCGGGACGGAGCCATGAACTACCGCGTTCAGCTTAATGTCAGAAACCTCTTCGACAACGCGGATCTGTATCCAACCCAAGCTTCAACCACGGGTCGCGAAACGATCTGGGCTACCTTCGAGCCCAGAACTTGGATACTATCCACGACATTGGATTTCTAACTGCGAGCTACAAATCCATTCTTATGCAACCTCGGCGAGTTCTGCTCGTCGAGGTTTTCTACATTTAAAGGATTAGTTCTTTCCCGTTCGTTCCTTCAATCGCTCGGCTGAAGCTTGATAGGCTTTGTGTCCGGTAGATCCCTCGCCTAAGATAGGCTCCTCGTCTTCAGGAAGCCAAGCTGCCAATCGATTTTTTATGTCATTGAATTCTGGATTCGAAGCCAGATTATTCCATTCGTGAGGATCTTGGCGATGATCGTAGAGCTCTTCCGATCCATCGAGATATCTGATATAACGCCAGTTTTCATCGCGAATGCTGTTGTTTCCCTTGCCAAAAGTCGTACGAATCGGGCGATCCCAATCTGTATTCGGACTACCGATAAGGGCGGAAAGCGATTCTCCTTCATGACCCTGGTCGGCAGCCAAACCGCAAAGATCAAGAAGAGTTGGATAAATATCGATCAAGCCGGTAGGCTTGCTAGACCGTTGGTTTGCATTAAAACCGGGACCGGAGACAGCCAGCAAGACGCGAGTACTATCCTCCCAAAGCGTACGTTTTGCCCAATGATCTTTCTCTCCCATGTGGAAGCCATGGTCAGAGTAGACAACGACAATCGTATTGTCTTTATGGGGACTGTTTTCCAGAGCATCCAAAACGATTCCCACACAACTATCGACAAAGGCGATTGAGGCCAAGTACGATTGAACGGCATGCTCCCACTCGCCGTGTTCCACCATCCATTCTTGAGTAGGCGAAATATGCTCAAGGTTAACTAAATCGATAGCGTATTGAGACAGATCATCTTCATCTCCTTCTTGAACAACAGGCAGCTGAATTTCATCGAGAGGAAATTTATCGAACCACTGTTGCGTCGCATACATGGGAACATGGGGGCGATAGAATCCAGCCGCCAGGAAGAAGGGCTTGTCGTAATCTTTCTCCAACCGGTCTTTGGCCCATTGGGCTATTTGATAATCGGGTGTTTCACTATCATCATTGCTTTTAGGAAACACTCCCCAGTCCCAAAGCTTGGGAGGCTTGTCGTAAACCATCTGCTTTTCTGGATACGGACCAAACGTACCAAAATTGCCGCCGTACTCGCCAACTTTTCCGAATATCTCCTGATTTTCCACATTATGGAAAAGCTTTCCCGCCGCCATCACCTCATAGCCCTCGGCGGCAAATCGTTCTGGCATGGTAACCACGCCCTCCAATTTTGGAGAGTCTTTAATGGCCGGAAAGAGGAAGTACAAGCCCGTCGAGGAAGGATAGCGAGAGGTCATCATACTTGCCCGGGACGGCATGCAGACAGGCGACTGGCAATGGGCATTCGTGAAAAGCGTCCCGCTTTCGGCAAAACGATCGATATGGGGCGTGTAGGCCTGAGGATGACCAGCCAGAGAACCCGTCCAGTCGTTCAAGTCGTCGATGGCAATCAGCAAGACATTCGGTGGAGGCTTTTGCGAGCAAGCGGACAGAAAAAACGCTCCAGCGATAACGGTAGCGGCTAGCGCCCTCTCTAGCCATCTGCATTTAGCTTTTGCCTGCCGGGACACTGTCCCAGTTAAACAACTACGCCGCGACCCAACAGAGCCGTTATCCGGTTTTTCTATAAACATCATGATGTTTTCTGGTCTTTAAATCCAAAAGGAGCCGTTGCGAACCACATGACGAAGCCAACGATCATGACATTTTTCATTGCTTCCACTTCAATAGAATCGGCAAGAAACATGAACGGCGGGACAATGGTTAAAACAAGAGCCAAATAGGCGATTACTTTGAGAATCATAACAATAAAACGATTTGAAATTTTGTATTCAATTTATGGATAATATCTAGGCTTCCGACCGATTCATGGCCCTGCTGGCAAAAAGGTAGATGGCCCCGCAAGCTATCCAACAAGGCAATACGTTAAAGTGAGGAAGATAGCCTCTGGTTTGAGCAAGGTAAAGAGCGATCCCAACGGGAACCACCCAAGCCACGAGCGCTATCCAGTTGAACTGCAGTCCCAACTTTTCGGCCGGATTGCTTAGAACGCCAAAGCGCTTCGAGAAAAAGTGGTCGACCACAATGATCGCGCCAACAGGAGCCAGGATCGTTCCATAAATCCCGACAAAACCAATCAAGTTCATGGCGAAAGCGGGAAAGATCCCAGCAATCGTGCAAATGCTTCCAGCAATGACGGTTGCGGTCGCGCGCGACATGCTTGGCATGATCCCCTGAAAGGCGAGTCCTGCGCGATAGATCGTCGGATTGGCCGTGGTCCAACCAGCAACGACGACGCAAATCAGGCCAGCCACGCCAACCGCATCATAGGCCATCGGCCCAGGAGCAACACCTTGAGCTGGATCAGCTCCCAAAGCTCGCACCCAATAAGTCAGCAGGAGAGCGGCGCAAATCCAAGCGACGTAATGCCCTAAATACATCCCAGCGGCCGATGCCCAACCATACGAGGGCTTTTTCGCGAAACGCAAAACCGACATGTCCGACATCCCGAAGTGCATAGCGGCATTGCAAAACCAGGCGAAGAAAACCACGCCCCAGAATCCGATCTTCTTTTCCGCTCCCTCAACTGGCTGCAAAAGCTCGACGATGTTTACCGTTCCAAGCTTGGCCAAGGTCACAATCCCGCATGCCAGAAAAATAAGAAACATCCAAGGCGCCGCGATATGGCTCACGCGAGCCACCACGCTATAGCCCCGAACGGCAACGAAAGTCATTACTCCGCCAATGAAGAGGCAGACGACCGTCCACGCAACCCCGGTTGGCATGGTATCCGAGAAGGTCGGCATGCGCACGTTGTCGAAGGGAACGCCAACCGCCGTAGCCGAAACGGTCACCATCGCTCCAGCCAGAAAGCAAAAGGCCACCCC
>JANQKI010000112.1 GCA_028281165.1 Opitutaceae bacterium
AAATACCTGGAACGGTTAGCGTGATCGCTCACGGCTGACAATCGCTCCCATGTCATTTTTTGCTTAAAGCAGCCTTCGCCTTAAGAACTCAAAATCGCAGCGTGAAGCTCGCCTTGAGAGTACGCGGAGGGATGCGATGGTAGTGGCGGTCTGCGACGCCTTCCGCTGGCTCGCCTGCGAGTCTTGATTCGTAGAAGTAAGTAATGTCGTGGTCATCGGAATCGAAAGCATTGAGCAAATCAACGTTCATTTGCCAATGCTCGGATCGATAGCCAAGTCGTAGGTTAAAGGCGTTGAAGGCGTCAGACTGGACGCTGTTGTCCTCAATAAGGGGCCGTTCGCCGAAATGCCGATAGCGCAGCGAACCGAACCAGCCTCTTTCACCGTTAAAGTTCACGCCTGCGCTAACAACTCGGTCGATCGCTCCGGGTATTTCGAAGCCAGTCGGATCGCTGTCGCTGAACGAAGCGTCGGTCAGAGCCATATCGAAATCGACGGAAATCCAATCGTTGAACTGATAGTAGTTCGCTATCTCGATTCCCGTTCGCTCGCTTGGCCTGGAGGCTTCAGTGGTCCCGGCATCGCCCACGTAGAGGAGCTCGGAGTCTAGATCCAAGCTCCACAGAGCTATCGATGTATTCAATTTGCTATTCCACTCGTAGCGAATGCCCAATTCCGCGCCCGTCGAACGAGCCAAGGGGTCCACTGGTTCAATGGGCGTTCCGTCGCTGGGGTCGATAGCAATAGTCGTGCCGCGCGCGTCATTGCTATGAAATCCGTAACCGGCGCTCAAATACAGATCGGTCGACTCGTTGAGCGTGTAAATCGCATTGAACTTGGGACTGAGCAGAAAGTCGTCCGCAGACCCCGAATTGACAGCCGTATCACTGTCGACGCTAAAGTCGTAGTAATCCCCTCTAATTCCAAAAGTCGTCCGAAACGCTCCTGACCATACCATCTCGGCTTCGTAGAAAAGACCAAGGGCCAGCTCCTCGACCGCATCCTCTCTGGTGGTGGAAAGTCGTTGCCGATCATTGGTGTGGTAAAGGCCGACGTTGGCGATATCGTCGTAGCGAACCTGGACGCCGATTGTCTGCTTGGCGTCACGTTGGAACAGCGGGAGTTCATCGAAGGTTCGTGAAACGGCGAGCCCGTAAATGAGCCGCTTGTCGGCTTGCTCGAATTGGTCTCCATTTATTGGATCGTCGAGAAGATAGGTAAAGTTCGACCATAGGTTCATGTCGTAGTAGACGGCGTAGGCCGAGGCTTGCGTGGCCGATCCGCCGTGATCGCGGCGCCAGTCGGCGGAGATCGAATAGCGTGACGACTGTCCTCCCACCGAATCGTCGATGTATCCAAGATCGGATATCAGTCCGCTCCTCACCGCTCGCTCCGGAATCTGGTCGGTCGAATTCCAGTCAGCGCTATAACCCATCAAGGTGATCGAAGAATAGTTTTTGGAGTCTCCGCGGGTGTACTTGAAAAGCGCGTTGTTCTTGTCGAGCCCTTCCGGCAAGTCCCACGGACCGTCGTTGGTCTCGCGCTCTATGCCGTAGAGTAACGTCCCTTCTGCAAGATCGATCGAATCAGCGACGAGGACTCGAAAGCTGTCGTATTCGCCGACAGTCGTCTTGAGCATTCCTTTGTTAAGCGTATCCAATGTCTTGATGCTAGCAGATCCTGAGGACGCAAAGTCGCCCACGCCAGCGTAGTAGGATCCCTTCAAATACGTCATGGTGTCGATCAGCTCGGGAATGAGAAAATTGAGATCGCTGTATCCTTGGCCATGGCCGTGCGAGACCATGTTTACTGGCATGCCGTCCACCCAAGTGGCGAAATCGGTCCCGTGATCAAGATTGAAGCCGCGCAGAAAGTACTGGTTGGCCTTTCCCGATCCACTGTGCTGCGTGGCGATCATGCCGGGAATGGTCTCGAGAACTTCGCCGATTCGAAGCATCGGCCGCGTCTCCAAGTCTATTTGTCCCACGATACCTTGCGATGCCGATATGGCCTCTCCCACCAAAGGCGCCCCCCGACCTTGAACTTCTATTTCGGGAAGCTGATACACGTCATGCCCTCTCGCGCCAACAGCCAGGGCCCATGCTCCAAACGCGTATATGAGTCGAATATTCATGGAGCTCCTTTAGCTATCGCGAAATGCCGATGCAAGCTCATCTGAATTCGACGCTATGGACTATCAATTTCCGATTAATTGCGCTTTGAGAGCAAGGCGACCTCTAATATGGCCGCAAATCAAGCTCGCGCGATAGACTCTCACTCTTGCGATTGCGACATCGATCATTTCCTTTATCTTGACGCTCAGCTAATTTTTGCAGTAGGGAATGTCGCTGCAATAGCTTGATCGGATTGGAAAACTGCGTCTCCCAGGTCCATTTTTCTCCTCTATGCAAGCACTCTAGCGCGACTAGTTGCCTTAACCGGTAATCGCTGAAAAGTTGATTTGATTGCCATAAGCGGAGAATCTACGAACTCGATTTGCAAAATGACCAGAGCTTGTGTCTGCGGATACGAGTCATTTCGAACGACCACACCCCCCCTTTAATAGAACCCTACTACTATTAGCTGATCATGATACGAACGACTGTCGTCTTTGCCATTACCTCGACCATTCTGTCGCTCCATTCCTTCGCCGGTGTCGAAAATCTGTTTAAAGAGCGCTCTGAACTGAACCAGACGGTCTGGAAGCAGGAAATCCAAGCCCAAGAGCATGAAGAGGCCTTCATTAGACTCTGGGACAGTCTGCGTCCGGCGGAAAACGCCTATCCCATTTTGAAAGATTTCCCCTTCAAGACCATTCGATGGGGAGAAATCGTCGACCGGAAGACACTGGAACACGGCATCCATGTCGGAAAGATGCAGGGCTTGGATAAACTCGTTACTCATGAGCAATGGGTGGCCTGGCTTACCGAACTTGAAAAGGCGGGCATCGTCCTGGAGCAGAGCGAATGGCACCACAAGCGTTTCGACGTCAACGAAGACGGCAGAAAGGAATCTACCGTTTCCTTTGCCCTTCACGTTGTCGGCGAGAAGAGCAACGCTCGCTATACCCTCGACGGACTCTTGAGAGTCTATTGGGAAGAAGAGAAAGGCGATCGCGGCTACCACGAACCTAACAAAATCGACGTTGTTAAGCTGGATGTGCAAAGCCGAGTGGGCCAGTCGCTCTTCACGAGAATGGGAACATTCGACATTCCGCCAGGAGACAGGGGACCTGCTCTCTTCTACGACTTGAACAAGGATGGACATTCGGAAATCGTCTTGCCCAGCGCCAATAAAATAGCATGGCACACCGGCAAGGGATTCGATATGCAGGACCTAGGCAAAGGTCCTATCAAAGGAGCCAAAGCCGCGCTCATCGGAGACTTCGATCGCGATGGCTACGTGGATCTCATGATTGAGGGCTACGTTCATCTCTCCGAATTCGGACCATCTACCAAAGGAGTTTTTCTCTTCAAAGGCGATTCAAGCGGAGCCATTTCCGACAAGCCGCTGCAAGTCGAGATTTCCTCCCCGCTTTTCACCCCGGGAGAGACGACTATGACCTCGGGCGACATCGATGGCGACGGCGATCTGGACCTGCTGATTGGACAGTACAAAGAGCCCTATCTGGAGGGGCACTTTCCGACTCCTTTCTATGATTCGAAAGATGGCTATCCTATGTATTTGCTCATCAATGACGGGAGCGGTCTCGCATTCTCCGAAGAAACGGAAGCGCGAGGCATAACGGATAAACGGCATCGTCGCGTCTTTTCCGCTTCCTTTGTCGATTACGATGACGATCTCGATCTGGACTTGATCGTCGTGAGCGATTTCGCAGGAGTCGATTTGTATCGAAATGATGGAGATGGGCGTTTCGAAGACGTCACGGACGATGCTTTCGAAAACCGTTTCCTCTTTGGCATGGGCCACTCGATAGCGGATTTCAACTACGACGGCATCTTGGATTTCTACACCATCGGCATGTCCTCGACAACCGCTAGCCGCCTGGAATATATGGGGGCCACTAGAGAGGATTTCCAAGATCGAACGGATAAGAGAGTCCCGATGACCTATGGCAATCGCCTGTATTACGGCAATGGAGACGGCACCTTCCACCAGCCTAAGGCCAGTGATGCCGTGGCCCGAACAGGCTGGTCTTGGGGAGTCGTGACGGTGGACTTCGACAACGATGGTGATCTGGAGTTCTATGTGGCCAATGGTCACGACAGCCGAGAAACCTGTCGCGACTATTGCACGAGCTTCTGGACCGACGATATCTACCGAGGCACATCGAAGGACAATCCGCTTCTTAAGGACTATTTCACGCAGAAGATCGAGGAAAAAGCCGACAAAGGCATTTCCTATAATGGCTTCGAGCACTGCTTCCTCTTCACGCCCATGGACGACGGAGTGATCCGCAATATCTCATGGCTCGGCGATGTCGCTATCGAGAGAGACAGTCGCCTGGTCATCGCCGACGACGTCAATGGAGACGGCAAGCTCGATCTCATCGTCGACTCCAATGCCCCCAATTGGGATGCCATGAGAGATCCGACCGAGCTTACCGTCTACGCAAATACATTTCCGAGCTCTTATAATTGGATTGCTGTAACTGTAGACTACGGTCCTGGTCAGCCCTTTGTCGAGGGAGCTAAGGTCGTCGTGACAGCGGGCGGCAGGAAGCACACCGCCTCGCTTGCCAATGGCGACTCCTTCGAAACTCAGCATTCGAATACGCGCCATTTCGGACTCGGAAAGATTGAGCAAATCGATTCGATCGAAGTCACTTGGATCGATGGCTCGAAAAAGCGTATCGAAAATCCCGATATCAACAAAGTCCACTTGGTTTCGGCGAATTAGACTTCAGATCTTAAGAGCGTGATGCGTCCCTTCGGTTCGACTCGGTCAGATGGCGGCCTAGCGATTCCTATGGAATGCCACATCAATCGAGGATGCGCGTTCTCCTTTACGAACTACGTTCAACATCGTTTTATTTTCAAAATCGTAATGCGATGTCGCTTGTCGTTGCGGATGAATAGGCTTAAATGACTCAAAGTGAAGATAGCTTTCTTTAATGCTAAGCCTTATGATCGCCGTTTTTTTGAAGAGGCGAATCAGTCATTTGAGCATGAGGTTCATTTTCTTGAGCCGCGACTTGATGAAACGACAGCGGGTCTGGCTCAAGGATTCGAAGCCGTTTGCGTATTCGTTAATGACGTACTGAACGAGAAGACGATTTCTCGGCTAGCTGAGTTGGGTGTCCGAATGATAGCTTTGCGTTGCGCTGGCTACAATAATGTCGATCTGGCGGCTGCTTCTTCGCGCGACGTGCTGGTTGCAAGGGTCCCTGCGTATTCTCCCTATGCGGTTGCCGAGCACACGATAGCTCTGCTTCTGGCCCTTAATCGCAAGGTCCATCGAGCCTACAACCGCGTGCGTGACGGCAATTTTTCCTTAGATGGACTTCTTGGCTTCGACATCAATGGCTTGACGGTAGGCGTCATTGGGACGGGGAAGATCGGAGCTTTGGTTATTCGTATTCTTAACGGCTTTGGATGTTCGATCCTGGCTTATGATCCGTATCCGAATCCTGAATGCGTTTCCCTTGGAGCAACCTATGCGCCTCTCGATTCTCTTTTAGAAAATTCCGATGTCATCACTCTACACTGTCCGTTAACGCCTGATAGCTATCACCTCATCGATGCCGCGGCCCTCGGGAAGATGAAAGACGGGGTGACGCTTATCAATACAAGCCGAGGAGCTCTGGTGGATAGCAGAGCGGTGATTGCGGGCCTCAAGAGCGGGAAGATTGGCCATCTTGGACTGGATGTCTACGAGGAGGAGGGAGATATGTTTTTCGAGGACCTTTCTGGCCGAGTTATTCAGGACGATGTCTTTGCCAGACTAAACACTTTTCCCAACGTTATCATTACTGGGCACCAAGCATTCTTCACGCGTGAGGCTTTAAGAAATATCGCTCAAACGACACTTCAGAACATCGCCGATTTCGAAAAAACGGGGAAATGTTCAAACCGGGTTGAGGCTGCTACTGCGATAGTAAATCCCTCCTAATAGCGGGATCCTTCGCTCTCCAAGTCGTTAAGGTTTAGCGATTTCTGCCGTATATTACCTAAGCTAGGTAACCGTAATACCTACCCCTTAATGGGTTTCCCCTGTTTGCGCTGCTGCAAAGTAAGGAGTTAACCCTCTCTCAACACATAACTCGTTCTTCGACTCCTTCAAACAACATGAAAAAACAATCGATTCGCCCCACCGGGATCGCCCAAGCATTCGCGTTAAACGAAACCTTCTTCTCTACCACTGATGAGAGGGGAATCATAACGTCTGGAAACAAGGTTTTTTCCAGGACAAGTGGCTATGCTCTCGATGAACTTATTGGAACGGCTCATAACGTAGTTCGACATCCCGATATGCCGCGATGCGTCTTCAAGATGCTTTGGGACTGCGGGCAGCAAGGACAACCCTTCATGGGTTATGTCAAAAACTTGGCCAAAAATGGCAACCACTACTGGGTTTTCGCCCTTATTGTTAGCATACCGAGCGGATTTCTTTCGGTTCGCATCAAACCGACAACCCAAGTTCTGGATACAATCGAAGCGTTATATCAGCGTCTTGTCGCTTGTGAAAACACAGCTCTTTCCGATGGACGAACTCTTCCTGAAGCTATGGCGCTTTCTCAAGAAATGCTTGATCGGGAAGTTGAAGCGCTTGGCTATGAATCATATCAATCCTTCAGCCGCTATAGCCTGAACGCTGAAATCAAGCAACGTGACAAGGGACTCGCGGCAAATGACCTGAGACTGTTTCCTGAAGAGCTGGTAGTAACACAAGGGAGTAAGGCGAATCACCTCAAGGCGATCTATAACCAAACTCTCGATACGTACGACCGACTTGGCTCTTTGCTTGAGAATTTGGATACGTTTAGCTTGATCTATGATGATATCCAAGGGCGGCAGTTCACCGTGCAAAAGGTGGCAGAGGAGTTTCGCCTGAATGCCCTCAACGCCAACATCGCTTCCGAACCCTTGGGCCAGCTTGGCGTCACCATTGGAACCGTCACTCAATTTCTGCACGAGTACTCGACGAATCTCTCCCAAAAGGTGGACGCGTTGGCGGACAATATTTCGATTACCACGGCTTCGATAGCGGATATTGCAGCGTATCTCGCCACAGCTCGACTGCAGTTGGAGATGCTTTTGAGCTTTCTCGCGGAAATCGTTTCAAGCTCAACCTGTCCTAAGGAAGCGGATCGTTTACTCATTATGGCCAAGGATCTTCGAATGGCATTTTCCGACACCTTGGAAAGGGCGACTTCGGCTATTCGCCAAGTTCAGAGAAGGCTTCCGGAGCTGAAGGACAATAAGGAAGAAATTCGTAAACTGATCGTCTATCTCAATGTGGCTCAGATTTCTGGACACACCGAGTCCATGCGGATCGACGAAGTCGACCACCTCAGATCTATGTTTAACGATCTCCGAGATCGAATTGATAGCGCGAAAGGCGAATTAGAGCATCTGGAAAATATTGTTAACCAGCTTACGCAGATTACCGAGAAGAGCGCCAAGAAGTTGGCCTACGTATCGGAATTCCTCACTCAGGAGATCGCTGTGTGAATGGTAACGAGCTATCGCCGTCTCCGCTTGGACCCAAAATAGAAATAAGCAAGAGCCAGTAGGATCAGCACAAGCGAGGCTGGACTACGCAGCATGGTCAGGAGCTTGGCGTAGACAAATGGTGCGAATATGGCGACGCCCAAACCTATGCCGGTCCCAATCCAAAGCGTCTTGGAGGTCAAAATACTTGTCCTCCTCTTAGGTTTGCGTTTTTCGCCGGGAATGGAATCAACGACTTCCCATTTTGGATCCTCGTCTGCCACTATGATACTAGCCTCACTCCCTTTCGAACTTGGTCAAGATTGTTCGTGAGGGGGCAGGCTTTGGGTTGCTACAATCGTTCAGAAGCTTGCGGTTTGCTTCTTGTTTCTAGATGCCTCTACTAAAACGTTTTAAACTTATTTGAGTTCACAATCCAAATCGAAGCTCCACCTGATCATTGATGGCTATAACGTTGCTCACGCTTGGCCGCATGTTGAAGCTCAGTTCGAATTTGGCTTGGAGACGGTTGTGGAAACACTGGTAAGCGATTTGCGGGAAATCTATGACGCTTGCGCGTTGCGGCTCACAATCGTGTTGGACGGGAAGGGTGGCGACTTGGATGTTCAACGTCCTTTTAACGATCCTGACTTCTCGATTCTCTACACGCCCAAGTCTCACACGGCTGATGCGATTATCGAGCAACTCGTAAGCAAGAGCAAGCGACCTGATCGCATGCAGGTCGTCACAAGAGACAACGCCATCATTCACTCCATCGAGGCGAGTGGAGCCGTCGCCCTTTCCCCTGAGAGGCTTCTCGAATGGTTGGACGCTGATCGGGAACGTTCTCAGCAGGATCTGGAAAAACGCCAAAAAAGCGCAAAAAACGCTTGGGAAAACAGACTTCCTTTATAAGCTCTCCGGTTCTCATGACCAACTCTTCTAAGGCTTCCGCCGTGGCGGAATTCCAGGGCCTTTATGGCCCTTTCTATGTCAATGAGCTGCTGCTCCAGAAAATCTGGAGTATCGGAGCTTTCGATACGTCGCGTCTGGTTGATGACCGAGGTCGAAAAATCGAGATTCTATCTCCCGGAGTCTGGAATCGGCTTGATGGGCCGGATTTTAAAGATGCGATCATTCAGATTGATGAAAGAAAGATGTTTGGGGATGTGGAGATTCATTTTTCGACTGGCGATTGGAAGGCTCATGGCCACGGCGAGAACCCCGCTTTCGATAAGGTGATTCTCCATGTAGTGTATCATCCTCTTAACGACATAGAGAATTCTGTAGAAGGCTTGGACGAGCGTGGTATTCCCGCGCTTTCCCTCATGGAGCATCTCTGGCATGATTTAGAGGAATACATGACGGACGAGTCATTGCTGGCTTCGACACGGGAGCAGAGAGAGGCGGAAGTCGAAGGTCTCCATGATTTGGATACGGCAGATCGTCAGCGTATACTTTTGGATTTCGCCCGCGAGAGGTGGCAGCTTAAGAAACGCTTCGCCAAGCTCAGAATAAGTAAACTTGGTTGGGAGCAAGCCTGTCATTTTACTGGCCTTGAGATAATGGGCTACAGTCAGAATCGTATTCCCATGCTTCGAGTAGCTTCCCGTTTCGGTTTAAAGGACTTTGCTTCCGGGAAAATTTCGGTGGATGAAATGTTCGCCTGTTCCAAGGGAAAGTGGCGTACCAGCGGCGTTCGGCCGGCCAATGGACCTAAGCTTCGCTTGCACCAGTATAGCAGTTGGATTCAAGCGATCCCTTCTTGGCCAGACCGTCTGAAGGCTCTTGCCTCCGCGCTTCCCAGCGAGACGGAAATGGGCTTTGATAGCCTGCTTTATCGTAGGAGTTTCAATCTCAGCGCTTTGCGCTATCGGCTTCTCGCATCCGTAGTGCAAAATCAGATTCCTGGTTCCAAATTCGACACTTTGATTTGCGATGGCTTCCTTCCTCTGCTCTCGGCCGAGCTGGATAAGGATTATTTTTCGTTATGGTTTCATTGGTTTGCGGGAAACGCTCCTGACCGTTGCGTAAACAGCTTGAAACGGCTGCAAATCGTAAAGCCGCGCGTGGCTCCCTTATGCAACGGCTGGGTCCAGAGCGTGCTCCGTTCGAGAGGCTACTTTGACGCTCCTCAAGTGTCGCGCGATACGCTTGACTTTTAATAGAGCGAGAAATTTATTGCTCGTTCTCTTTAACACTTTTTAGAAAGTGGGTCTCTGACCCGCTTTTTTTTTCACACGCGTATCAATCATGAGCAGCGAAATACTTTCAGTCCTTGAGTACATGGAGAAGGAAAAGGGGATCAGTCGAGAGGACATGATCTCCGCCATCATCACGGCCATTAAGAATGCAGCCACTAAAGGGGTAAACGCTGGACAAGAGCTTAAGATAGAAATCGATCCTAAAAACGGGAAAATGAATGCTTGGGCCCTGCTTCAGGTAGTAGATTCCGTTAGTGATCCCAAATCTGAAGTCCATATCGAGAAGGCTCGCCAGATGGACCCGGCTGCCGAACTCGGCGGCTTTGTAGAAAAGGAAATCGATCCCGCTTATCTCGGGCGCATTGCGGCCCAAACCGCTCGCCAGGCTATCATGCAGAGGCTTCGTCAATTCGAGAAAGAGCGGATCTATGACGACTTTAAAGACCAGGTAGGGGATATTGTAAGTGGCATTGTTCGTCGTCGAGAGCGAGGCGATCTTTTTATCGATCTCGGAAAGGCCGAGGCCATTATGCCTTCTCGCGAGCAAGTGCCTGGTGAAGATTACGCGCCAGGCGAACGCATTCGTTGCTTTCTTCTAAAAATCGAAGCTTCGAATCGTGGCCCTGAACTTATTCTGAGCCGCAGCAGTACTAAGTTCGTGCGTCGTCTTTTCGAGCTGGAAGTCACTGAGATCGCTGATGGTACCGTCCGGATTCAGGCCTTCGCGCGCGAGCCCGGCTACCGTACCAAAATCGCGGTCATTTCAACGGATGCGAAGGTTGATCCGGTTGGCGCATGCGTCGGAGCTCGGGGGGCTCGTGTTAAGAGCATCGTGCGCGAGCTGGGAGGCGAGAAAATCGATATCATTCGCTATTTCGAAGATCCGAAGGAAATGGCATTGGAAGCTCTCAAGCCTGCCATCCCTAGATCGGTGGACGTTGATTCGGTCAACAAACGCATTAGAATCGAAGTGTCGGAGGACGACCTTGCCGTGGCAATTGGCCGAAAGGGTCAGAATGCTCGTCTCACTTCCAAGCTGGTTGGCTGGAAGATCGATATCATTAAGGAAGAAGTGAAGGAGGTCAGCATCGAGGCCAAGAAGCAGCAAGCGGCTGCTGGTTTGAGCCAAGTCGAAGGTATCGGCGACGATGTTGCTGAGCGTTTGGTGATGAATGGCCTCATTAGCCCCGAACTCTTCCTCGACGTAGAAACCGAGGACTTGGTGGACATGGGATTCGAGGAAGCCCAAGCCCAAGACATTTTAAGCAAGGTAAACGCCTTCTTGCAGACCCAAAAGATTTCTTCGTAATTAGATTTTTGCATCCGAGCAACCCCGTCTCAAAAAATTTTCATTAATGAGTGTACGAATTTACCAGTTGTCCAAAAAGATAGGGATGGAGAATAGCGCCCTGATCGAGCTGCTTACGGAGCGCGGTTTTCAGGTAAAGAGCGCATCCAGCTCCATCGACAACATTTCGGCAGATTCGATCATTGAGGAATTTGCCAATAAAACGGGACAAGATTCCGAGCCTCAAGAGGAGCCAGCCTCGGCTGTTGTCGAGGAAGAGAAGAGGCCAGTGGCTCCTCCATCGCCTAACGTTTTTGTGCGTAGCAAAAAAGAAGTGGAAGAAGCGAAAGCCCAGGTTTCCGCGCCTCCTCCTGTAAAGCCTGCTCCCGCGACCTCGCCTCGTCCCGCGCCTTCTGTTAAAGCTTCGCCTCCTTCTCCAAGATCGACTCCTGCTGTAGCAACTGTCGCGGCTTCCCCTGCTGCTCCTCCTGTAGCCAGCCCAAGCGGTCCGATGGCTCCTCCTAAACCCGTTTCCGCTTCGCCAGCCGATGTTTCCTTGCCCTCGGCTAAGAAGGAAAGCGCTGCTGCTGTTGAGGATGGCGAAGGGGCGGATGGCATCCGAACGATTACGCTTAAGCCGCCTATCGTGGTTAGAGATTTAGCTACCGAGCTGGGATTGAAGCCTTTCAAACTCATTTCCGAGCTGATGGAGATGGGAATTTTCGCTTCCATCAACCAGAGTCTCGAAGAAGATGTTGCTAGCAAGATCGCCGAGAAGCATTCCGTTATTTTGGAGATTCGCCATCGCGGTGAAGGCCAGCAGCCTAAGAAAAAGAAGGTCGCTGCTAAAGTCGATGAAAGCAAGCTCCTCGAAGAGCGTCCTTCTGTAGTGTGTATTCTAGGACATGTTGATCACGGCAAGACTTCATTGCTCGACTATATCCGAAAGGCTAACGTCGTTTCTGGTGAAGCGGGCGGGATTACTCAGCACATTGGAGCTTACCAGGTAGAATACAAAGACAAGAAGATCACTTTTCTGGATACACCGGGTCACGCCGCTTTCAATGCCATGCGGGCGAGAGGAGCCGATGTCACTGATGTGGCGATTCTCGTTGTGGCGGCCGACGATGGCTTCATGCCTCAGACGGACGAGGCATTAAAATTCCTGCAAGAAGCAGGCGTGCAGCCAATCGTCGCCATCAATAAAATCGATACGACGGGCGCTAACATAGATAAGGTTAAGCAGCAAATGCAGGAGCGTGGAATCGCTTCTGAAGATTGGGGCGGGGAAATCATAACGTCGCCAATTTCCGCTCTAAAGGGCGACGGGATTGATGAGCTGCTGGAAATGATCCTTCTTCAGGCCGAGATTCTTGAGCTGAAGGCTAATCCCCAAAAGCCTGCGGAAGGTGTAGTTATCGAAGCTCAAATGGAAGTTGGTCGTGGACCGACTGCGACGGTAATCGTGCAGAGTGGCACACTGAAAGTGGGTGATGCATTGGTTTGCGGTCCAGCCTACACAAAGGTCAAGGCCATGTTCAACGAGCATGGGCAGCAGCTTAAAGTGGCTCCTCCTTCGACGCCTGTTCGCGTTATAGGCTGGTCAGACACTCCCGATTGCGGAGCGACCTTTGTTACCGTCAAAAACGAGAAAACCGCTAAACGCGACGCGGAAGAAAATCGACTCAAGGAGCGCGATGAAGCTCAGATTGAGGCCGAGGGCGCCATGCCGACTTCGCAAGAAAAGCTTTTTGCCGCCATTGCTAAAACTCAATCCAAGATTCTGCGTCTGATTGTTAAGGGCGACGTTTACGGATCGGTGGAAGCTGTCGTCAATTCGCTCGAGGCCATCGAAAGCGATAAGGTTACTCTTGAAGTGATCCATGCTGACGTAGGGGCCGTAAGCAAAAGCGACGTACAGAAGGCAAGTGCTGGGGCAGCGTCGATTATTGGATTTAATGTGCGGAACGAAAATGGAGTGATGCCGCTGGCCAAGCATCACCAGGTAAAGATCGTCCACCATAAGATAATCTACGAATTGATCGACCAGGTTCGGGAAGACATGGTCAACATGCTCGATCCTGAATACCGTGAAAACAAAATCGGAGCCGCAGAAGTACGGGCTGTCTTCCCCATTTCGAATGGCATGGTCGCTGGTTGTCTGGTTACCGAGGGCCGAGTCGAGCACGAGGCCAGCGCTCGCGTAATCCGCGGAAATGAAATCGTCTTCGAAGGCAAAATTGCTACTCTGCGTCGTATCAAGGACGACGTTAAGGAAGTGCGAGCCGGTACGGAATGCGGAATTCGTCTTCTGAATTGCAACGATTACAAAGAGGGCGACACCATCGAGGTTTTCGAGGTCCACGAAATTCGTCCTGCTTTATAGTCTCGTATCCAATTTTTAAATAAATAAATCGATTCTGACTTGGGTTTCGATTTTGTTTCCTATCAAAGCCAAATTTGTTTCATGAGTAACCGCAACGTAAGAGTTAGCGAGCTATTGAAGCGCGAGATTAGCGACATTCTTCACACGCGTTACCAAGATCGTTCTGTCGCTCTAACGATTACCGGAGTTGATGTGGCGCCAGATCACAGCAATGCGCGAGTCTATTATTCGTCGCTAGTTGATGGATACGATCAAGTGAAGACGCAAAATTTCTTGAACAGCAACGCAGGGCGCATCCGTTTCGAACTGGGGAAACGAATCGTTCTCAAACGCATGCCGGCCTTGCAATTTCAGTACGATGAATCGCTTGAGCGAGGGGCGCGGATGACAGAATTGCTCGACTCATTCGAGTTTTCGGAGGACGAAGCCGAGGATTGAGCTTTTATTTTCCAGAGCTTCACGATGACTTCTCGCGTTTGCTCGAGGATTTGAAAGATCGACGGGTATGCGTTATCGGTCACGCTCGCCCGGATGGCGATTGTATCGGTTCTCAAGTGGGACTTACCAGACTTCTGCACGGGCGCGGATTAGATGTCTTTACGGCCAATGCTGATAAAGTACCCGAACCGCTAGCTTTTCTAGTAGAGGATACGCCTGTCGGGCTATTGCCGCCTACTGAGTTGTTAGACATTCCATTAGTCTATGTGGATTGCGCGGATGAGGGCAGAATTGGTCCCAAAACTTCTCAAGCTTTGGTAAACAACGAGCGTGTAGCTAATATTGATCACCATATTTCCAATACGAATTTCGCTAACGTGAATATTGTCGATTCCGAAAGCGCGGCGACCTGTGAAATCCTCGCTGGACTCGCTTTTGATCTCGATCTGCCGATAGATGAAACGACAGCTGCTGCTCTTTACGTTGGAATACTTACGGATACTGGAAGGTTCAGCTATGGAGCTACCACGACTCGCGTATTCGAAATCTGCGGTCGCTTAGTCGAGCGAGGAGCGTCTCCTGTTCTGTCTGCTAGGAATTTGTATGAGAGCCAACCTATGGAGCGTTTGATGCTACTGCAGCGTTTTCTGCAATCTCTTGAGCTGGAAGTTGAGGGCCGTGTTTGCGTCGGCGAGCTACGACAGATGGATTTTATCGAAACAGGAGCGAACTACGCTGACACCGAAGGTTTTGTAGACTATGCGCGTTCAGTAAATGGAGCCGATGTAGGTATGCTTATCGAGGAGCGTAAGGCTACAACCAAAGGCAGTCTGCGCGGCAAGGATCCTTCTACGCGACTAGACCAGATAGCTAGCCAATTTGGTGGTGGAGGACATGCCTGCGCGGCGGGTCTTAGTAGCGATTTAAGTTTGGAGGAGCTGAAAAAGGGTTTGATTCAAGCGCTTGAGTCGCGTTTGAACGGAATGGATTCCGCTTAAAAAATAAACTAGCAATGAACGAATTTAAGGAATTCGAAGGGATTCTCCTAATCGATAAACCGCGAGGGATAACCTCACACGATGTCGTTGATCGAGCTCGCAGGAAATTCAAAATAAAACGTATTGGACACGCGGGTACACTAGATCCCATGGCTACCGGTCTATTGATCCTATTAGTTGGAAAAGCGACGAAGCTATCTCAATATCTGATGAGCCTGGACAAGGTTTACAGTGGCAGCATCACTCTGGGAGAAAGCACCAATACTTACGATGCTGATGGCGAGCTCATGTTCAGCAAACCGGTTCCCGATATGACTTTCGAGGAGCTTCAAGAGCAAATGAATAGCTTTATTGGCGATCAGTACCAGACACCGCCGATGTACTCGGCCATAAAGCTGAAAGGACAGCCCCTCTACAAGCTTGCCAGAAAGGGAAAGGAAGTAGAACGAGAGCCTCGCTTCATACGCGTATCCAAATTTTTGGCTAAGAAATACGAGGCTTCAAGAATCGAGTTTACCATGGCTTGTACAAAGGGTACCTACGTGCGTTCGATTGCTCATGATCTAGGAGAGAAGATTGGTTGCGGGGCTCACCTTTCGTCTTTAAGGCGCGACGCTTCCGATAAGTTTAAGGTCGAGGACGCTATCGAGCTTGAAAAGCTTGAGGCTCTTTCTCATGCCGAACTTGGATCAACCTTGATTCCTGGTCATCAAGCGACTCCGACCTCATTAATATGAAGCCGATCGCCCAATTCGATAGTCTTGAAGCTTTCGATATTGGCGGGAGGCCCATACATCTGGCCATTGGAATGTTCGACGGAGTACACCTGGGACATCAGCGTGTACTGGAATCAGCATTACAGAGCTCAAGTGAGGATGACGGGTTAGCGGGTGTCCTCTCCTTTTGGCCGCATCCTAGTTATCTTTTCAATCCTGACAATCCGGTAGCAATGATCTTGAATCCTGAATTGAAATGCATCGAGTTTGCCAGGCGAGGCATGGCCTTCTCTATCCAAGAGCCTTTCGACGCAGAATTCGCATCGCTTGAGGCTCGTTCTTTTGTCGATTACTTGCGCTCCCGAATCCCGGAATTGAAATCGCTGCACACTGGCCTGAATTGGAAATTCGGGAAAGGTGGAGTAGGAGATGCCGCTCTTCTTCAAGAGCTTGCGGCAAATGCGGGAATCGATGCTCGTTGTGTCGAAGTACACAATCTTGATAATGAACGCGTCAGTAGTACGCGGATACGAGAACTGTTGCTTAAGGGAGAGGTTGCGAAAGCCAATGAGCTTTTAGGGTATTTCTATTTTTCGATCAGCACCGTTATAAAGGGAGTGCAGCTAGGCGCTCAAATAGGAACTCCCACTTTGAACATGCCTTTCGAAGGAGATCTCAAGCCAGCGTATGGCGTTTATGTTACCTTGATTTCCGATTTGCTGTCAGATCGTAAATACAAGTCGGTTTCAAATTTCGGTATTAGACCTACGGTGACAAAAGACAGCGAACCTAAACTCGAGACGCACCTTCTCGAAACTTGCCCTTTCACTTATGGTTCTCGTCTACGAGTCGAATGGCTGGACTTCATTCGTCCGGAACAGAAATTTTCCAGTGTGGATGAGTTGAAAAATCGAATACAAGAAGACATTCGAATCGCGAATGAGCGATTGGAGCGAGTCTGAAAATGTCTTCGAAAATCAGACTGGATGAACTGGTTTTGAGTCGAGGCTTTGCTGAGAGTCGCAGTGAAGCCAAGGCGCTGGTAATGACGGGAAAGGTTCGTTCAGGCGATCGTCGTTTGGATAAGCCGGGCTTGAAAGTAGATGAGGATCTGGAGATTTTTGTTGAAGCGACGAAACGATTTGCGAGTCGAGGAGGAGAGAAGCTGTTGGGTTTCATAGAAGCTTTCGATGTTTCGTTTGCGGATTGCAGTGTTCTCGATCTTGGAGCTTCGACAGGAGGGTTTACCGATTGCGCTCTGCAAAATGGAGCCGCGAGTGTAACCTGTGTCGATGTAGGAAAGGGGCAGCTGCACTATAAACTGCGTAGTGACGAAAGGATTACGAATATAGAAGGCCGTAATGCGCGGCACTTGCAGGAAGACGATTTGCCACGGCAATCTTACGACCGTGTCGTGATGGATCTCTCCTTCATTTCCTTGAAAACCATTCTTCCAGTGGCTTGGCCTTTTCTCGAACCAGGAGGCGCGTTAATCGCTTTGGTTAAACCTCAATTCGAAGTTGGCAAAGATATTGCCGACAAGTTTAGAGGCGTTATCAGGGACGTCGAAGCTCGTGAAGCGGCTTTGGAAAGCATTAAGGCTTTTGCTTTGGAGCAGTTGGAAGGGGCTAGACTTATTGGCCAAATGGAGTCTCCTATCAGAGGAGGCGATGGAAATGTCGAGTATCTGCTGGGTCTTACGCGATAAGGCAGCATGCTTCGCTTCTGAAAGAGTGTCCAATAAGGCTGATCGCTTTTCGATCGTTTTTTCGAAGTTGAAAAAAGAAAATCCTTCTCGAAGATGGCTTCCGTGTCAGATTCCAAGCCCATAAAGCGGTTGGCTTTTGTCGTCAATCAGTCGAAGAGCGGAGCCCCGGAGCTCTTGTCAACTCTTCGCGCTATGGCTCATGATGTTGGTATTGAAACTTGCGCTACAAACGAGTTTCCTGTTCCCCATGGTTATCTGGAAAATCAAGACGCTTGTTGCGTCATCGGCGGGGATGGAACTTTTCTAAGCGTTGCTGCTGAGTCGACTCGTTGGCAAGTGCCGCTAATCGGTGTTAATCGTGGTACTCTTGGATTTTTAACGACTTATTCTTCGGAAGAAATCGAAAGCATATTTCCTTCGATCCTGCAGGGCGATTTTCAGCTTAACTATCGAGTTCTGCTAGAATGCCAGACCCAAGAAGATCACAGCGATTACGCCCTCAACGATGTTGTAATAAAATCAGCCGCGGCCAGTCGTATTGTGCATGTCAATGTTTTCGCAAACGATGAATTCGTTACCACTTATGTCTCTGACGGACTCATTTTCAGCACTCCGACCGGTTCGACAGCCTACACTCTCTCTGCGGGTGGCCCTCTGGTTCATCCTAATTCTGGAGTCATCTCACTGACTCCTATTTGTCCACATACGCTGAGCAATCGGTCGATCATTTTTCCTCAGGAAGTTACGCTACGCGTCGAGAATGCTTTGCCTGAGGAGAAACTTGTAGTTGCAGTGGACGGACAGCGCAATCTCTCCACGTTAAAAGATCGGCCTATCGAAGTGAGAAAGGCAGATAAGAACCTGCCCATCGTTCAGCGGGTTGACTACTCGCATTTCAATGTAATCCGCCACAAATTGAAATGGAGTGGCGGCTATGCAGGTGAGGCTTAGACTTCCTGAGACCGTAGCTTAGCTAGCTACTCTGCTTGTCTCTTAGCTCAGGAATCAAATACGGATTCTCATCGGGAACAGACGTCGGACCTGAGCCGTAGAAATCAAAGCGTATAATCTCCAGCTTGCTTGAGCTAAGCTTGGGATTTTTAAGGACCACGGAGAGACGCACCTGCTCGATAATCGCTTTGTAGTGTCGCGTATATTCAAGATCCGAGCTCGGACCAAAGAGGTAGACCAGATTTTCGTGTCGGTAGCGAATATACCAACCCTCATCAGTCAGTCCGAAGCTTGTTATATCGATGCCTGGATAGCGCTGTTTAAATTGGGCATGCGACATCCGCGCGCTATCCACAATCGCTTCCATTGGATAGACGATGACCTTTTCGGTGGGAGCTTCCGCTTCTTGGCTCCAAACTGTCGCTGATAGCAAAGCGCTTGCTATCAGCATTCCGAATACGCGAAACATTAAATATCTGATCAACTGAATTGTACCGAAAAGCAAACTACAAATTGCTGGACATCTTTTCGCCTTGCTCGGTGCCACGCGAACGATTGGAGCCCTGGCTGCCTCCTATGTTGCCTGGCATGGCTTGCCCGTCCGTTTCGGAAACCTGCTTTCCACTTTCTCCGCCAGTACTTGCCTGGCTTGATCGACGACCCTGAGATTCTCCAGATTGGCCGCTTTGACCACTTGAGCCTTCAGAACCGCTCATGGCTACTTCTTGACTGCCAATTTCTTTCGAAGAGTCTCCAAGGGCTGGCTCTTCCGGTGGAGGAGGGAGTTCTCCTCCAGGCCATGGTGATCCGCCTTCGCCCGCTGGGTACTGGCCTTCGGGCATCTGACCTGCCATCTGGCCTTCACCCATCTGACCTTGCCCCATTTGTCCTTGCTGGCCCATCTGACCTTGTTGACCGCCTTGCTGGCCCATTTGCCCCTGTTGCTGTGGCATTGGAATGAGTGGAGTCTGTTGCTGCTGGCCCATCTGGCCTTGCTGTCCCTGTTGGCCACTTTGCTGGCCCATTTGGCCCATCTGGCCTTGTTGGCCCTGTTGACCGCCTTGGCTGCCGCTCATGGGAGGCATTCCCATGCTGCTTTGTCCTTGCTGGCCACCTTGGCCACCGCCGCCCATTGGTATAGGCATGCCGCCGCCGCCACTACTACCGCCTTGCATTCCTCCCATTGGAGGACTGGAAATGCTGTTCATAGGGTTGTTTCTTCCTTGTAGTCCGACCGCTTCGGCGATGCTGCCGAGAGGCGGTAATTGACTCTCGTCTACAACGGAAACGTTTCCGCCCAATGGAACGCCACCCATTGATATACTGGGACGAGAGCTAGATTGAGGCGGAAGGTTGATAGCGTTCTTGCTCGCATCGAAAATATCTGGATCCGGATCGAACTGCCCGAAAGCTGGACCGATCATGACTAAGCCCAGCGCTCCTGCCTGAAAAGATTTAGCAATAGTTTGTGTTGGCATAGTTGTTTCCTCCCGTTAATCGCGTTTTACGTTGCAGATGACAGTTAGGGGGTTCTGATCTCTACCTGCCCTGATGTTGAGTGGAAAACGCACGTCTTCATAACCCTTTTTACGTCCGACAACATGATATTTGCCGGGCAATAAACTGATGTTTTTCTCTTTCAACTTGGTCGGTTTAAGCTTGGTCGGTCCCTGGAAACTCACCCAGGTCGCCATATCCGAAACAAAAGTGACGGGAACCGGCCGGCTTTGCAGCTGAAGGAATCGCCGTAGGTTTTCCGCCTCGTCCGATAGTTCCAAATATTCTGGCTTCGACTGCATGGCCGTGTCGAAGGAGCGAATGGCGAGTTGGAAGTCCGCCCTTCGCGCCTCCTGCATGGCTACTTCGATGTACTTTTCGTAGCGCAATAGACCACGAATCATCTTGCCGGTGCGAATCATGCCTTCCTTGGCCTGCTCGAATTCTGGTTCTAGCTGCAGGAGTTTTTGATAATAGCCGCGCGCGCCTTCCCAATCGTACTCCTCTTCCAGATTGTAGGCTCTGGTGATCATGGTGTAGATGTCGTTCTTACGCTTGTCCTGGCGCGCTTTGATGATGGCATCGGTCAGATCGGTGCGAGCTGGGAAGATTTGCAGAGCGGATTGAAAATGTCCGATTGCTTCTTCGTAACGACCGGTTGACTCGGCCTGCCGCGCCGCGGTGAGATGGAAGTCGAAGTCTCTGTTTTGGATCTTTCGAGTGGTTCTGGAAATGCCTTGCTGGGCTTTTGCCGAACCTCCATCGATCTCAAACGCTTGCTGAAAGTCCTCCAGAGCGGCTTCGAGCTCTTCGTTGGCCTCCTTTTGATCGGCTTGCTGAAGGAGGGCGAAAACTTGATCGGCGAATTTCGCTCGCTCTAGGTGGCGAACGGCTTCCTCGTTTGTCGGATCGACTGTTAACACGTTGGTAAATGCTTCGATTGCTTGAGCCCCCTGGCCTTGAGCGATGTAGCGATGACCTAAAGCCGCGTTGCTTTGGATGAATTCCTGAACCGAGCTGCCCAAATCTTCCAAATGACCATGAGCCTCTTCCAGCTTGGTCTTGGCTGGATAGAATGAGCCTTCCTGTAGAAATTGATTCCCAGTACTGGCAGCCTCAAATGCCTTTTCGTAGGCCAGCTCGTTCAAGTGCCTGTTAGATTCCAGCTCGTCTACCTTTACAAGGAAGTTGTCGTACATTTCCTGAGCGAGCTGTTCAGTTTCGATCTGGTTGGTAAACTCCTCAATTTGGGTATCCACCTTGGCAAGCTGATCAAGGGCTCGCTTGTAAGCGTTGCGCCGCATCAGATCCTCGCCTTTGCCGAATTCGATCGAGATGTTGATCAGCATGTCGCGCAGGTCGCCGTGGTTGGTGGTCATACGCTCGATTTCCTTCATTTTCTTGGATGTCGAATCCAAACGCATCTCGGCTTTCGCTCTGCTAACGAAGGCTTGCTGGAAATTCTGTTGCGGGGTGCCGTCTTCACTAAGAACGACTTGCCCGTCTGTCGGGTACTCCATGCTGTTCCCTCCCAGAACAACCTTGTAGGCTAGCATCGATCCTACGATGACAACCAGCGCGATAACTCCCGCGGCTATGTATTTAGACGTGGAGTTGTTGGCTTTCTCGAGATTTTCATCATCCTCGGGATTCCAATGAATCACTCTGTGCTTCTTGGGCGTTAGAGGTGGTTCATTCTGATCTGGCATAATTATTCATTCTCCTATGTTCAGACATTATCGGCCTATGGGTATTAGTCTGCAAGACTCATGAGACACGTTCAAATATTGCGCTATATTAGCATCTTTTGCAAAGCTTACCTTATTAAATTACGAATTCCTCCAGAAAACGGATTCAGTTCTCTGGTTCCCGCATAAAAACTCAACGCTGAGCAACTTATGTCTATTGCATTTCCAGCGCCAATCCGTAGGGTATAAATGAATCCGAGCTGCCATTATTGGCGAATAATTGATGGTTTATGAGCAAATGGGGAATTTTTACTGTTCTGATCGCGATATTGGCGATTTCGATTCTGTCTGTCGGCTGTAGTACGGTTCCGGTTACAGGACGGACGCAGATCAATACAGTTTCCGACTCGAAGGTTGTCGAAATGACCATCGCGGAATTCCAGAAAATGAAGGCCTCGATGCCTATCTCCAAAAATACGCTCTACAACGAGATGCTGCAGAATGTGGGCAACCGTATTTCGCAGGAAGTCTTCTGGGATATGCCTTTGGCAGAATGGGAGTTTGTGGTCTTCGATATGCCGAACGATATCAATGCGTTTGCCATGCCGGGAGGGAAAGTTGGTGTGTTCACCGGTCTGTTCAGGATTATTAGAACGGAAGACGAATTAGCTGCGGTTGTCGCTCATGAGATTGCTCATGTTACCGCTCGCCACACACACGAACGCCTCTCCCAGATGGGGCTTTTGACCGCGGGTAGCAATACTTTAGGAGTTGCGACCATTATGGGTGGCGGGGGACTCGTTGGTTCCCTTGCAGGGCAGAGTATTTCCAACATTTACAACGTTGGAGCAGGCAACCAGATAAACAGTTGGGATCGCAACAAAGAAGCGGAAGCCGATCAAATCGGCATTATCTACATGGCTCGGGCGGGGTATGACCCTAATGCCGCGATTCGCGTGATGGAGAGAATGACACAACTCGAAGGTGGAGCAGGGGCTTCGCAGACCTATAATTCGACACATCCTTCTTCTAGCGAACGACTTGATGCCTTATACACCTACCTCGATGAGGCAATGGTCTTGTACGAGGAGGCAAAGGAAAAGCAGACGGACGATTATTTTCCGTTCTGAGTTTTTCAGGTCTATTGGCCAGCGCGACGGAGTCAGGATGGTCAGTTTCGATTTTTCTGCCCTTCCCCGCTGTAAAATGACGATGGAGTGACGGCAGCGTTAAAAGACGGCGCCACAAGCTGATCACCTGGACTGCCTTCGTCGGGAAAGGAGGTTCTCGGTGACTCTAAATTTGACCGCATTGAGATCCCTCGGGCTTTTACGAGTTTGCTTATCCTTTGGAGCTCGGATTTGTGGCGAACCCGCCCTCGATCGAGAATTTAAGATGATCGATTTCCTCACATTGATGGATTTGCAAAGTCTCCATCTACGGATAAAGCAACGCTACTTTTCTTAAGTCAGGTGTATTCAAAAAGACCCTCAG
>JANQKI010000157.1 GCA_028281165.1 Opitutaceae bacterium
TGAGAAAGAAGGGCTGATCGCCGTTCGCGTGTTTTTCGATGAATTTCGCTGCCTCTAGAGCCATGACATCCTCGATGTGATCGCCGTCCTTATGCGGCAACTTGTGCAGATCTTTGTTGCTCCATGGGGCCAGAAAATTGTCTCCGAATCCTCCGGAGGTATGCGGAATGTCGATATCGAATCCATGCTCGTAAGGAGAGTACGGCTCAGCGCCCAGATGCCACTTGCCAAAGTGGGCAGTCGTGTAGCCATGGTCCTTGAGGAATTCCGCGAGCGTGTAGACGTCCGTAGGAAAACGATTCGCGGTGATCAGCTCGCGTGTGGTTCGGTTTGGGCTTTCCTTTTCGACGGGTTTCGCTTCGAGGCGAACAGGGCCTCCGCCCGCCCTTGCTTGGGTAAGCCCGTAACGCGCTGGCCAATTGCCGCTCATGATGGATGCCCGAGTCGGCGAGCAAACGGGACTCGCCGTGTAGGCCTGACTCAACAGCACGCCCCTATTGGCAAGCGATTGGATGTGCGGCGTCTCATAGTATTTGGTGGTTCCATACAGGGTGGTATCGCTCCAACCGAGATCGTCGGCTAGGATAAACACGATATTCGGTTTGTCGCTTTTTCCAAATACAGCGCAGACGGTTGAGAGTAGAAAGAGGGCCGATAGAATAGATAATTTTCGTTTCATGTTTAGGGTGTCGTGATCATTCGATAAATTGAATTTCAGTTGTCCGATGAAAGGGGCCGGACTTTGATATGGCGCCAGGCCATAGTGTACTGACGGTGGCCTCGAACGCCGTGAATTTGCAGGGCGATAAAGCCTTTCGGATGGGTGGCGTAGACATCTTCGCGGATCAGGTCCTCGACAAGGTTTCCGTTGACCCAGGTCTGCATGCGTGGTCCCTGGGCGACGAGACGAATCTTGTTCCAACCATCGGGGATGAAGTAGTCGTGGCTATCTTCCAGCTTCTCCTTGGAAGAAAGCCAGCCTGTGCCCAGGGCTTCGCCGTAGAGAACGCCGGTAGTGATTTTTCCAGGACCCATGTTGCGGCGAATTTCCAGCTGCGGGCCCCAGACGCGGCCAGCTCGCCAGTTGTGGTGATCGCGCTCGGTAACGGGACGAACGGAAGAGCGAAACTGTATCCCTTGATTGGTGACGTTATCGACCATGGTTTCGCATTCGAGCTCGAAGTCGCCGAACTCGGCCAGCGAGCAGAGGAAGGAGTTGCGACTGCCCGCTACGGTTCGACCGATGATAGCTCCGTCTTCAATCGTGTAGTGGTGCGAGCCGTTCATTTGAACCCAGCCGTCGAGAGACTTTCCGTCGAAGAGGGAGATCCAGCCTTCGGCGTCGGCTTCGAGCGAATCGGTAGCCGCTTGGGTCTCTGTAGCCTCAGGCAAGGCGAAGGAAACGACATAGTCGCCGGAAAGCGTGCGATTCTTGCCGCCGCCGCCGGCCACGATGGTGAGGTACTGTTTGCCGTCGATCATGTAGATGCTGGGGGTGGCGTAGCCGCCTGCGGGCAACTTGTACTCCCAGAGCAGCTTGCCGCTGATTTTCTCGAAAGCCCGAATCTTCTCGTCGGCCGTAGCGGCGATGAAAACCACACCGCCAGCCGTCGCGACCGCTCCGCCGTAGTTCATGGTACCCGTGTTACGGATACCTTGCTCGACGAGCTCTGGATACTCGCCCAGCGGCTTGCGCCAGACGAATTCGCCAGTCTTCAGGTCGATGGCGTTGAGCGTGCCCCAAGGGGGCGAGATAGCGGGGTAGCCTTGGTGGTCGAGGAAGAGACGGTAGCCTTCGTGCAGGTAGCGGGTCTTGGCATCAGCATCGTCAACCTCTGCCGATTCAGATTCGGAGCTTGCCATGTAAGCGACGAGATCGGCGACTTCGTTATTCTTGAAGTGCGAGAAGGCGGGCATGATGTTTCCGCCGTTTCGAATGATGGCGACAACCTCGTCTTCAGTCTTTTGCAAGTTAGCAACGCCGGGAAAGACGGGCAGCATGCCTTGGCGGTCGAGTCCGTGACAGTTCGCGCAATTCTTGGCGTAGAGCACGCGACCACGCTGTACGTCGGTGACGTCGCCTCCCGATGCGGGTTCGTGAATTTTGCGCAGTCGCGAAATAGACGGCGCGTCGTTGGAATTTACATACAAAATATACTCGTAGGGATCGAAGGAGGCGCCATGCCACTGGACGCCGCCGAGGAGGCCGGGACTGGTGAGCGTGCCCTGTTCGGTAGGCGGTTCGTAAAGCTTGCCGGAGACGTATTGAGAGAATTCCTCTAGCGCGTGAGCCCTCGCTTCGGGCGAAGTGTTGGTGAGGTCCGCTTCCGTGATGCCGAGGCGTCCGAGCGGGGCGGGTTTGAGAGGAATCGGCTGAGTCGGCCAAGCTTCCTCGCCTTCGATGATCGAAGGCGGAACGGGCATTTCGGGAGTGGGGAAAAGCGGTTCGCCGGTTTCGCGATCGAGGACGAAGGTCAGGCCCATCTTGGTGAGCTGCACGACAGCGTCTTTGGCGTCATCGCCCTGCCCTATTGTCACGAGAACCGGAGCGGGCGGATTATCGTAGTCCCAGATGTCGTGGCGCACCGTTTGGTAGTGCCAGATGCGTTCGCCCGTTTCCGCATCGAGGGCCAGCACGCAATTGCCGAAGAGATTGGAACCTTTGCGGTAGCCGCCGTAGAAATCGTAAGCGGGCGAGCCAGTAGCGGCGAAGACCCAGCCACGCTCTTCATCGACGGTGAAGCCTCCCCAGGAGTTAGCTCCGCCATAGCGTTCGCCTTCGACGAATTCCCAGGTGTCGTAGCCGAATTCTCCTTCTTTGGGAATCGTGTGAAAGATCCAGCGAAACGCGCCCGTGACCGTGTCGTAAGCTCGGATGTGCCCAGGCGTGGAGTCATAGCCTTCCGGTACCCGAGAACCCACTACGAGAAAATTCTTGTACACGGAGCCTGGCGAAGTGCACTCGATAGAGGCTCGGGCGGGATCCATACCCAGGTTCTGACGGAGATCGATGTGGCCGCCTTCGCCAAAAGAGCGAATGAGCTCGCCAGTGTTGGCGTTGAGCGCGTAGACGCGATCTTTGACGAAATGGAAGACACGTTGATCGCTACCGTCCTCGGATTTCCAATACGTCACACCACGAGTGCGTCCTCGGAAGAGTTGCTGCCCTTCGTTGTACTCCTCGGACTTGAAGACCCAAACTTCCTCGCCGGTTACGGCGTTAAGCGCTACCGCTCGGAGCGTGGGCGTAGAGATATACAGGAGTCCTTCCACCACGATGGGATTGACCTGCATGGAGGAGCGTTCATTGGCGTCGCCGGTGCGGTACTGCCAAACCGGTTCGAGCTTGTGGACGTTGGCGGCGTGAACCTGAGCGAGCTCGGCGTACTGGTTGCCTTTCTGGTCGCCGCGATAGGTGTCCCATTCGGTGTAGGTATTGGAAATTCCAGTGCTTAGAGAATCAGGCAATCCGGCAACAAGCATCGCTAATGCATAAATGTAGTATAGTTTTACATACATTTGATTGCGAAATATAGACATAGGGTGGGAACTCCAACGAATAAGCTTCTAGAGATTTTCAATTTTCGATAAGGTTTGGTCTTATTGGTGTTCTGGCAGAGCGAAGGCGACGTAGGCGTCGCCTGATGGCGTATTGTTTTTTCCTCCGCCTCCTGCGGCGATGACAATGTATTGCTTGCCGCCGATCTCGTAGACGGAGGGATTCGAATAGGCGGCGAAAGGAAGCTTGGTTCTCCAGAGAATCTCTCCGGTGGTCTTATCGACCGCGTGGAAGCGTTCGTCGGCCGAGCCGCCGATAAAGACGAGTCCTCCAGCGGTAACGGTTGGGCCGCCATAAAGCGGCGTACCCGTGGGAGGGATACCTTGCTTGGTCAGTTCGTCGTATTCGCCGATTGGAGTCTGCCAAAGGATTTCGCCACTGTTGAGATCGATGGCACTGAGCGTGCCCCAAGGCGGCTTGACCGCGGGATAGCCGTCGCTGTCCACGAAGCGCTTGAAGCCGCGGAAAGTGTAATCCTGGGAGACGAAATCCGGATCGGCGGGCTCATTCTCCATCGCTTCTTGGTCAGCGTAAAGAAAGTCCATGAGGTGTCCAATAGCCTCCTCGCCCAAGTGCTCGTACGATGGCATGACACCGCGGCCGGTATTCAAAAATTCCCTTAAGTTGTCAGGATTCCTCTTGCGGGCTCGACCGGCGAGACGCTCGATGGCGTGGCATTGCGTGCAGACGCTGCCGAAGATGACAGCCCCTTTGGCGGCTTTGCCTTTGACGGGATCAAGGCGGATGTTGAAGGGCAAGTTGCTGCCGGCAACGTAGAGGATATCCGAAGTAGGATCGAAGGCGGGGCCCGGCCACTCGGCACCGCCCATGACGCCGTACATGATGGAGCCGCGTGGGCTGACAGGCATGAACCAGCCGGAGCGGCTTTCAATGAATTGTTTCGCCGCTGCAGCACGCTTTTCAGGAGAGAAGGTGGTGAGCTGGTCGTAGGTGACTTCCTGGCGGGTAAAGGGCGGAGGAAGCAGGGGAACGGTTTGGGTAGGCCAAGCTTGTTCGATAGGAATGTCGGACGCCGGAGCTTCGCGCTCGATAAGAGGAAAGAGGGATTCGCCGGTCAGGCGATCGAGCAGGAAGGTGTTGCCGGTTTTACTGACCTGGGCCACGGCGTCGACTTGCTTGCCATCGCGTTCCACGGTGACGAGGGTTGGCGGAGCCGGCAGATCGAGGTCCCAGATGTCATGCTTGATTTCCTGGAAGCGCCAAACGTACTCGCCATTTCTCGCGTTCAAAGCGACGACGGAGTTGGCTAAGTCATTTTTTCCTGGATACTGCCAGCCGAAGAAGTCAGGCTTGGGACCAGCGGTAGCGCAAAAGACGAGGCCGTTCTTGACGTCCACACTCAGACCGCCCCACACATTGGCGCCGTAGACCTTTTGCCAAGAGCCTTCTGGCCAAGTGTCTTCGAAACGTTCGCCAGGATGCGGGATGAGATTGAAAAGCCACTCTTGCTTGCCGGTGCGGACATTATAGGCGCGGACTTGGCCAGCTGTGTTGCCGCGGGAGCCGACAATAAAGAGATCTTCGTAGATGACGCCGGCGGCGGGATTGGCGATGCCGACGAAGGGAGCGGGCTTGGAGAGACCGTTGCGCATGTCGACGCGCCCGCTTTCCCCGAAGCTTTCTATCAGCCTTCCGGTTTCAGCGTCAACGGCGAATATGTATTTGCCTCGAGAATACAGAATGCGTTGATCGTCACTATCCGACCAATAGGCGACACCTCGGTTAAGACCGTAGTACTGGCCACGATTGGTGTCCGGATCGTTGGTGATCTCGCCGGTATCGGAAAAACGCCAGACTTCTTCGCCAGTGGTAGCATTGAGAGCGAACAGGTCCAGGTTAGGCGTAGTGCCATATAGGATACCGTCTACGATGATGGGATTGCACTCCATGTCGGAACGTTCCAAGGCGTCGCCGGAATTATAGGTCCAGGCGACTTCGAGTTGGGCAACGTTGGATCGGTTGATCTGATCAAGCGTGGAATAGCGGGTAATGCCGGGATCGCCGCTGACGGTTCGCCAGGTATGGTAGATAGAGTCGTCGTTGGCGTGGAGGGCAGCGGTGAGAAGGAAAAGGAGTAGGGAGAGTCTTTTTTGGAACATGAAGAGTTGTTGGAGCCCCGGCTTTAGCCGGAAATTTTTAATTGAGGGAATGCTATTTTCGACCGGCTAAAGCCGGAACTCCAACCTGCAAATGCAGCAGAATCCAAAACGTTAGTAAGTTGCAGCGACATCTTCATGACCGAGCTCGTTTAGGATCGTTTTCAGGCCGTCGAGATTTTGCTGTAGGACGACGGCAGCGTCTTGTTTTCGGTCGTGAGCGATGATGCCGGTCGGTCCGTACCAGCCCGACTGGGCGACGATGTCGATCATTGCCTTTTCACGATCTCCTTCTCCGATGCGGGCGATCTGCGGGCCGTTCGAATGCATACCGTTCAGGTTTAAGGCAACCAGGTAAGGTTGGAGTCGGGGGAAGACATTCTGGAGGCGATCCATTTGGGCATGCGACTGATGAAAATTGTAGATGATACCCAGTTCTGAGGACGGCTTTTCCGACTGCAAGCGTTCCAGGATTTCGATTAGGTTCTCGGCTTGCGTGAACCACCGGTTCCTTCCGTGGCCGTAAAGAACGAGGCGACAATCGCGGCTGTTGGCTTCTTCTATCAGAGGCAGCAAACGGGTCACGGCATTTTCCACCCTATCGCTCTCGGGCATCCTATCGAAGTCGTGCTCTAGTGTAAGCCACCATTGGATACGGAGCTTATATTTATCGACCACTTCGAAAAACTCCCGAACTTGCGTTTCTTGCAAGGGAGCGTCGGTATGGATAGGCGTCCATACGCCTACAAGTTCAATACCCGCGTTTCTATAGGCATTGAGATAGGCCTCGAATTCGGACACGCGTTTCGCGTTTCGGCAGATGTAACCGGCCTTTGCAATGCCGAGAACTTTCAATGCTTGAGCTCGCTCCTCGGGAGTCCGATCAACCGCATCATATTCCTCGTAGGCCCAAACATGCAGATTCGATTTGGCAAAGTTTTGCGCATCGCTCTGCGAGCTTTCGTTGCCGCTATGCGAACATGAGCATAGTAAGAAATAGCAGAAAATGATTGGAATGCGTGGAGAGCTCATGCTGACAAGTCAGTCGCGCGTTGTGGAAATCGATTCGGCATAGAGCAGGTCTCCGGTCATGCCGTCGTAGTATTGGAAAACGACTTGCGGGTGCGGATAGGCGACCCAACGCTCTTCTCCAAGCTTTAGTGGATTATTGAATACATTGTTTACTTGGACGACACAGTAGCGCGGGTACTTACGCTGATCGCGTGGAATATCGTCGAGCATGTAGCTCGACCAGCGAATATCCACTTCGCGGGGGCCCCACTTGAACTTGCCGTTTGGCGGGCGTCCACCGGCGTCCTTGGCCGAGTGGTTGACTGAATTATGCGGACCGGAGCAGAACTCCCAAACCGTATCGGTGATCTTGACGGCAAAGCTGTTGTGCAGGTCGCCGGTTAGAACGAATACGGGCTTGCCGAGCGTATCGAAAAATTCAATAAGCTGCTCGCGTTCTTCGATGAAAACAGTCCAGGACTCGTCCTTGTTGTTGTGGACGAAGGCCCCTCCCCCGCCCACGTGCGGGATCATGAAAGGCACCGAAGAGCAAAGGAAGAAGAAGTCGGAATCGCTGTTCTTCATGCTGTCGATGAGCCATTTCTTTTGCTGCGGTCCGAGGAGCGAAATGCCGGGTTTATCGGGATGCCGGAGATCGTGGACTTCGCGAAAGGTTTTGGTGTCGAGCATGAAGAAATCGCAGTTGGCCTTGGTGAATTTGCTGTAAGAGGTGCGAGCGATTGAGTAGGTGGACTCGCGAGTAGCGTCGGCTGGAGGATTAAGCTTGAGGCGATGGTCGCCCTCTTGTCCTAGGATTTCGTATACACCGGCGTTGGGATCACCGCCGGTGTTGTCATGATCGTCCTGACGCACTCCAGCAGTCGGGGTGCCCCATTGGATCATGAGGTTGCCAGTTTCCTTCAAATCGATTTCGCTGAAGTTGGTTTTCGGATCGTAGAGGATATTGCTGCCGGCTTCCATCTTGGCGCTGCCGAAGGTGATTTCCTGCTGGGTCGACTCGGGGTTGCTCCAGCCGAGGTAGTCGAACCACGCTTGCACGCCAATGTCGCGAAAGGTGGCCTTGCGATCCCGGAAACCGGGAGTGCCCGCGCCCCAGATATCGTTGAGCAGTTCGTGGTCGTCGAAAGTGTAGTAGGAAGGCACATTGGCATGCCACTCTCTCAGGTTGGGAGCTTGGTCAAGATAGAGTTTGTAGTTTTCCCAGACGCCGACGATCGGGGGAGAGGTTTCGACAATGAAAGGCGTATCCGATTCTGAAATACCGACTTGCTTGCGCCATTCGCTAGCGGGCAAGCCGCGAACGGGATCTTCGTAGAGCCAGTCGCCATTCATGATAGCGAAGTCCACCTTGTGTTTCACTTCGCGATTCATGGTCTCGTACAAAGGCAGAATAGGACCATAGCCGTTGCCGGAACTTTGGGAGGAGCAGCTGCCGAATTCGAAGCGAAAGTTGAAGAGTCCCTTCGGGTTGTGCTCGTCATTCCGCGTATTGGCGCTGTCTTGCCAAGTTTTGAAGCTGCCGCCAGGGCCGCTCGCCTGTCCATAAGCAACGACTTCGTAGTAGTAGCGTGTGTTGGGCTTGAGTCCTGTCAATTCCGCCCATGCTGTATTGTCTTTTTCGAGACGCGTGGGCGTATGGTGGGAGATTCGCGTCAGATTTGCAGAATCTTCTCCGTAGCGAACTTGGAACGAACTGGTCACCGAAGTGCGAGCCCAGATACCCATGGTGTCTGAACCTGGACGGCCGAGCATGGGACCATGGGTGATTTCGGATACCGCTGGCGTTTGGCTGTAGGAGAAGGTGGGGATGAAGAGAGTCGCGAACAGGGGCAGAAGGACTTTCATAGGGGTGGTGTTTGGTCTATTTCTTAAATTGGGCCTCCCACTCGGCTATGTATGCCATACCTGTCATACGAAGGGTGAGCTCGTCATTGGAGTTGATAGTTTCGATGGCGGCTTCTATGTCATCGAGGTTATGGCGGACGTCTAAGGCCTTGCCTGCGAGGGCATCGAAACGTCCGGTCGCGATTTCGGCCAGGAGATTCGCTGCCAAGGTTGGAGGAACATTTCTGCCCTCGGCAAAGAGATCCTGGATACGTGGCAGCCACTTCTGTCCTTCGGGACTTTCGAGCTGCAGTTCGGTCATGGACGTTCTCACCAAACCGGGGAACATAGCGATAGCGATGACCCCCGACTTCTTTAACTCCGCAGCGATCGACTCGGTAAAGCGCATCAGGGCGCTTTTGCTCGAACCGTAGGCCGATCCGTTGGGAAAGGGCGTACCCGTTCCGCCGCCGATGACATTGACCAGGCGGCCTGCTCCGCGTTCGCGCATCCGAGATCCGAATACCTTGCAGCAGTTAAACGCGCCTTTGACATTAGTCGTCATATCCTGCCACCAGGCATCTGGGTCAACTTCCCAGAACGGCCCGATACAGTTGAAGGAGCCTGCGTTATTAGCGACCAAATTGACCGAGCCTAATTCGCCTTCAATCCGATCAGCGGCCGCTTCCACAGCAGCATAATCGTTAATATCCAAAGGAACCGACATGGCGACTCCTCTAGTCTCGACGATCTCGTCTCGAACCTCGTTAATCTGATTCTCGGTTCGCGAGACGAGGGCGACTTTCGCCCCTTCGGAGGCGAGTTTGAGAGCCATAGCGCGACCAATTCCGCGACCGGCTCCAGTGAGGAACACGACAGTATTTTCTAGCAGCATTTGAGGTTATGAATTACCAGTATTTATTTCGTTTGGACAGCGTAGGAACGAATGCCGGATTGAATTTCGGCATAGGCGCATCCACATCGTTGAGATATTGCCAGAGACGCTTGCGCATGGCGAGGACGGTTTCAGGGTAAGCGTCAGCGAGGTTGTTTTCTTCGCCAATGTCGTCTTGCAGAAAATACAATTCCAAGGAGGAGTCTTCGAAATTCTCGATCAGCTTCCAGCCGCGAGCGAGAATGGCCGCGCTGGGGCGGGACTGGAAGCCAGCGTACATCGGGTAATACCAAATGAGGTCCCGACGACCAACGCCTTCCGCTCCTTCAAGGTGATTGTAGAGCGATTTGCCGTCCATGTGGAGATCGGGACGCTTTTCAATACCGACGAGATCGAGGATCGTAGGGAAAAAGTCCATACTGATGATGGGCTCGCCGGAGACGCGTCCAGGGATAGTAACGCCAGGCGCCCTGATGATAGTGGGCACGCGGATACCGCCTTCGGTGAGCCAGGCTTTGCCGTATTTGAGAGGCTTGTTGGAGGTCGGCGTGGGAAGGAAGAGATTGATCGAAAGGCCGCCATTGTCGGAAGTGAAGATGACAATAGTATCGTTGGTCAGACCTTGAGCTTCGACTTCGTCGAGTATAGCGCCAACAGCATCGTCCAGGCTTTTGACCATGGCAGCGTAGCCGGGATTATCGTGATACTTGCCGTTTATCCAGGCATTGTTGATCAGTTCGAAACGCTCCTCGGTGGAACGTTCGGGAAGCGATTCAGCTTTCTCCTCGAAGTGGGTCAGTTGATCGGGATCGGGCTGGATGGGGGTGTGAACCGTGTAGAAAGCGTGATAGAGGAAGAAGGGCTTGTTCTTGTCGCGATTGCGGATGAAGTCGACGGACTCCTGGGCGAGGCGATCAGTCAAGTATTCGCCATATTCGCCGTCCGGGAGTTTCTCGTTGTCGTAAGGAGAAAAGTAGCCCCCAGGAGGAGCTCCGTGATCGATGCCGCCTTTGTTGATGTCGAAGCCTTGCCGTTCGGGCTCATAGCCCTCCTTTCCCAAGTGCCATTTGCCCGCGTAGTAGGTTTGGTAGCCGTTGTCTTTGAGGACTTCGGCAATGGTTACCTCTTCGAGCGGGAGACCGGGAAGGTCTTCAGGCGGAAGGAGCTTGGAGGTTTTCGGATCGCGTCCTGGCAGCCAATCGAGGATGCGCACACGAGCGGGAGATTTACCCGTCATGATGGCGGCGCGGGTTGGGGAGCAAACGCCGCAGGCCGCGTAGGCTTGAGTAAATTTCATGCCGGTTTCGGCGAGTCGATCTATGTTAGGCGATTCGTGAAACTCGCTGCCGTAGCAAGCGAGGTCAGTCCAGCCCAGATCGTCAACGAGGAAGAAGACCACGTTGGGAGCATCTGGCTTCGCGGATGCGAATGGTGAAGAGTGAATGGCGAATAGTGAAAGAGCAACTAAGAGAGCGAATTTAGGATTTTTCATGAGGGTTGTTTGATTGAACCACAAAAGGCGCAAAAGGCACAGAAGAATACCTGTTGGAATATTTTTGTGATTCTTGTGCTTTGTGTGGTTAATTACTTCTATTCTTCGACGGGGATGAGGATGTC
>JANQKI010000223.1 GCA_028281165.1 Opitutaceae bacterium
CGTGATGAAAGAGCGGAAAACGAGCAGTTCGGATGCGTTCACTTCAACATGGACCTTTATCGATGGAGTTACAAGCTGAGCCCTTGGATTGGTAGTGAATTTATTGATGCGGCTTTTAAACTGGCTATTGAAGCTCGTGAGCTTGATATGAAAGCCAGTCCATACGATGTCAGCGGATTTGGATACGAAGCGATACCCATTGAAACGCCCGCTGGTCGCGAACAGTATGTTCGAGAGCAGATGGCTCTCCATGAGAAAGGCCAGCCTCTCGCAAGGCGATTGGGAGACGAATGTCGCAGACTTATTTCAGCCGTTTCATGCGAGACTATCTAGCCGTCAAAATTTTTAGGACATGCCCAAGAAAATCGTAATTCTTACTGGCGCTGGTATTTCAGCGGAATCGGGCATTAAAACGTTTCGAGATCCCGATGGGCTTTGGGAAGGGCATCGTCCTGAAGAAGTGGCTACGCCTGAGGCTTTTCGTCGTGATCCGGAAATGGTTTATCGGTTTTACAACGCGCGTCGGAACAGACTTCAATCTGGAAGAATTGAGCCCAATCCAGCCCATCTTGCTTTGGTTCGATTGGAACAAGCTATCGGCGATTCGTTTCTATTGGTGACGCAAAATGTGGACAACCTTCACGAAAGAGCAGGAACGAAGCGAATTATACACATGCATGGCGAGCTGATGAAAAAGCGCTGCCAATACTGCTCTACGATTTCCACTTATGATCGTGATCTGACGACTGAGGACCAGTGTTCCTCTTGTGGGGAGACTGGGGGTATGAGGCCGCATATTGTCTGGTTTGGAGAAATGCCATTCGAATTGGATCGGATTTGGTCCGAAGTAGCCGATTGCGAAGTGTTTGCAGCTATTGGAACTTCGGGAGTTGTCGAGCCAGCCGCAAGTCTTGTGCATGAAGCTCGTAGGACTGGAGCGGATACATTCTGCTTTTCATTGGATTCACCAGAGAATCGGGGAGCCTTCGATAACTTTATCGAGGGGAAGGCGGGAGAAACAGTTCCACCTTGGGTCGACCAGTTTATTGCGTCTGCGTCATGAGAAAAGCCCGAACCATTCTCATCGGAGTTGCGGTCTTGCTGCTTTTAGTTTTAGTAGCGAATCAATCGCTTATAGATCAGCTAAAAGAGGAGGATCCTCTAGTTGCGGAAAGAGACTCGAATCAAGATAGCGCTACTTCGGATTATCGCAACCATCTTGCTGATAGTTCGACTTTAATCGATTTTGAAGAGCTGGTCGGTCTCGAACCCGACGAGCTATTGGGAGCAACCAATCAGCTTGATGAACAAGAAGTCTTTGCAACGCTTTCTCAAGTATTGGAATTCTGGACACGACGCGTTGAAGTTGATCCGCTAAAATATCCAGTAGGTAGTCCGGGCGTTTACATGTTTTCTGAGGACAGTAATCTGGTTCGGCCTTTACTAGGCAAGTTGCTGGAAAATGATGAAAGCGCGTTGGCTTTGAGATTAGCAGGCCAGATTTATTTTTTTCCAGGAGTTGGTCCGCATGATAGGGCAAATTATATGAATATGGCGGAAAGAGTTTTTGCTGAACTTGGGGGTGATGCTTACTCGTTAAGCAAGACTCCGGCAGAAATCATAGATGTTTTCAAAAGGCTAGAAGAACCGCTTCCTGGCTCTCGCCAATTTGCTAGAGCTTATTTCGATAGTCTTGCTGAAAAGGATCCTCTGGAGGCCTCGAAATGGGCGATCATGCTCCCTGACAGTCTTCCTGGTTTCGTGCTTGAACATGTTGTTTCTAAGTGGAGTGAGAGGGACGGTGGCATCGAAGCAATTAATTTTATCTCAAGTCTACCGGAAAGGATAAATCTGGATGGGGTTCTGAGCTCGATTGCTTCGAGAAATATAGGAAATGAGCAGCTAGTTCTGACTTTGTTAGACTCTATTGAGGACGAAGATAGAAAAGACATGATTCGCTACAACCAAGCTAACAACGCCTTAAAACAAGGGGATCCAGAAAAGGCCTTCCGATGGGCTTTGACGATCAAGGAAGATGCAATAGGAGCCATGAGAGTTATGGAGTCGTTCGAACAGTGGGCGAAAAAAGACAGGTTAGCTGCTGAGAATTTTTTAAGAGAACCAAATCAATTAGATGATCAAGAACGCTCTAATTTAACCAGATTACTTAAGCGCCTTTAGCTGCTAGTTTCGGACCGACGATCGCGGCCAGGAAGAGCTGCAGAGAATGATAGAGCATGATGGGGAGGATGATTAGGCTTTCCTGCACGACTCCCGTTTGACCAGCAAAGATGACAGCTGCCATAGGTACTCCCGCCGCTAGCGTTTTTTGCGAGGAACAGAAAAAGGCCGCAATCCTTTGGTCGATGTACCGACTGGCCAGTTCAGCCGTGGTCCAAATGAGGGCCGAGAATAGTAACAAGAAAACAGTGACGAAAATGAGGGCAACGGCAATGGCTTGCCAACCGAACGATTCCCAAATGCCGTCCACCATGCTGTTGCTGAAAGCGGCATAAACGACAAACACAATCATGCCGTTGCTTGTATGTTTGAAAAACGTTTGCCAGTTGGCGATTTGTTCTCGGCCGAATGGTCTGAGAATCTGACCAATAGCGAGCGGAAGCAGAACAAGTAATGAAATTTTAGTTACAAGAGAACCCAAAGGCGGAAATTCTCCACTGGTATGAGTGAAAAGCGATATACACCAAATCGGCGTGATAAATACTCCGAGCATGTTCGAGAAAGTGGCATTGAAAAGCGCGGCGCTGGCGTCTCCATTGTAACTGGAAGCGAGTATGATGCAGGAAGAAATGGTAGTCGGCAAGACCGCCAGATAGAGTAGACCGGCCTGAACTCCGTCGTGTATCCAGCGTCCGAATATAAAGACTATCAGCATCATAAGGAGCGGTCCCAGAATGAAAATCCAGCTTTGGCAGAAGATGTGCAGCCGCACGTTGATAGCGCTTTTCAGGATTTGGCGCGTCTTCAAGGATAGCCCTTGAAATAAGAAAGCGATGGCGATGCAGACTTTGATCGTTGTTTCACTCTTGAGCAAACCGCCTCTAGCTCCGTATTCCGGAATAAAAAAAGCGGCGACCACCGCCGCGATGAGGGCCAAGGTGAAACCTTGGTTTCTAAGACGGTCCATAATGGAGGGTTTTGAAAAGCATTCGAAATGAGAGGAGGGACAGACAATGAAAAGGCGCGCTGCGGATCATTTCTTTTCCATCCACAGTTATGGAGACTCTCCTGCTGAAAATCTAGTTCGTTTTAATCAGCCGACTCAATCGGAGCCACTAATTGAAAGCTGATCGAAACGGAATCGTTCACCAGATTCTGCCCCAGTCGCTCGAACAGCTTTCCAGATCCGTATTGTGAACCCCAAGTTACGCGATCAACGTCGAAGTGAGCCTGGAGTCCAATCGATTCCTTGTTCCAGCCCAGGGCTGCTTCGAATAGAAGTTCATCTGTGTGCCCTCTCAGGTTTAGGGAGCCCGTTATTTCGTAGTTCGGCCCTCCAGGAGCCGCTTGTTCAATCGGCTCGGCGGATACTAGTTCAAACGTTGCTAGCGGATGCTTGTCGACTAGGAAGAAATCAGCCGAACGCAAATGGTCGATCAGCAGTTTGCGCATGCCTGAATCCTCAATGTCTTCACATTCGATTGTATTCAGATCTACCACAGCTTTGCCGCCTACCAGCAAATTGTATTCGAGTTTTAGCCACGCCTCCTTCAGGCGAATGGTCCCGTTGTGCTGATTGAGCAGATTGCGACCGACCCAGCGCGCGACGCTTTTCTCCGTATCGCAATGAAAGACGCCCGATTTTGCCTGATCCGGTTCGCCTTGTTGCTCCACGGCATGCCCGTCATTGATCCAGCCGTTAAGTCCACCCTTAAGAACAGCGACGTTTTCGTATCCTTCCTCTTTCAGACGATTGAAGGCGAGGGGAGCCGCTAGGTATTGACTGTCCAATCCGTAAACAACGATCGCCGCATTTTTGTCTGGAATAAGCTTTTTGACGTTTTCCATAAACACCAATTCGTAAATACAGGCGTTGACGGCTCCTGCGATATGAATGCGTTCGTACTCCTCCTCCGGAAGTATATCGAGGACAGTGATATTTTTCTTTTGCGTTATAAGATTATCGAGTTGGGCGGCTTCTAGGGTCTTCATCAGTTTGGTATGCGTTTTAGAAATCAAGAAATGTATAGAAAAATTGGATATGTTCTTAATACAGGATTCTCTCCTTTTTTCCAGATAGAAATTGAGAAATGAAAGCGACTTCAATCCTATGATTAAGTCTGGTCTTTCGGTTTGGTTTAGTTTGTGCGATTTGATGACAGGCTGGCCTGATTAGCGAGGGCTGAATGCTCCTCCGCGATTGCCTACAGAGGAGGGTATCGTCTATGGTTTCTGGCCTTATGAAAGTTTTCTCTGTCTCCCTGCTCTCGCTTTTTTTTCTGTCTCCCGTTCTTCAAGTCATTGAAGCCCATAGCCATGGGTCTCATCAAAAGGGAGCTATTGCGAAAATGGTTTCCACGACCAACGCCTTCCTCGATTCCCTCGACAGGAAACAGTTGGCCATGGCTACCATGCCTTTTGCAGACGATGAGCGCTTCAATTGGAAGTTCGTTCCCGCTGATCGAAAGGGTATCAATTTCAAGTATTTGGATGATGAGCAAGAGAGACTAGTTCACAATCTCCTCAAGGCTTTTCTCAGCGCGGATGGCTATTGGAAAACAACCACGATTATCGACTTGGAAGTTGTTCTCTTCGAAAAAGAGGGCGCGGCGCGGCGCGACACGGATCTCTACTACGTCTCCGTCTTTGGCAAACCGTCTCTTGACGGGAAATGGGGCTTAAGATTCGAGGGGCACCATCTCTCGCTCAACTATACCATTGTCGACGGAAAATTTGTTGCGACGGCTCCCACATTCTGGGGAGCCAATCCAGCGACTGTGCGGGAAGGATCGCGAAAGGGCATAAGGGCGCTGGCTAAGGAAGAGGATCTGGCGCGCGAACTGTTGCATTCATTCGACAGTCAGCAAAGAGCCGATGCGATCCTGCGAAAGGAAGCCTTTCGCGACATCCTGACGGGAACCGACGTGAAAGTGGATCCCTTCGATTTTAAAGGCGTAGCCATGAGCAATATGAATGAATCGCAGCGAGCGTTGCTGTTGTCATTGATAAGGGAATACACGGACAATATGCCTGAGGCAGTCGCGAAAAAGCGATTTTCCGCTTTGAAAAAAGCGGGGCTTGATTCCATTCGTTTTGCATGGGCTGGAGGAACCCATGCTAGCGAAAAGCATTACTATCGGATTCAGGGACCTACCTTCCTGGTTGAGTACGACAATATTCAAAATCAAGGTAATCATATCCATTCGGTATGGCGTGACTTTGATGGTGACTTTGGCCGCGATCTTATTCGAGAGCATTATCAGGCTCACGCGCACTAGGTCGGTTATACTATGTGATTCAATTAATCCATGGTCTCACGACCATGGCTACAATGTATCTATGCTTAGCCTTCCACGCCGGAGCCAGCGAAGGAGGGTAAGAGCATTCAAATCCACTCTGAGACCATTTTGAAACAAGGCAGCCTCGCCGCTGTCGAGAATTGAGTTGATGGATGACTCCTGCTAATATCCTCTACCATGCGAACTCAAATTTCAATCGTCTTCTCGTATGCTCGATAACGGCTCTCCTCTGAAATACATCTTCTACCTCGTCGTTCTGGCTCTGGCTATCTTTCTTGGCTCCTTCTTGGCAAGACAGAGCCTGGTAAAAGCTCCGGTCGCAACCCTCGCTGCCCTCCCTCCAGTCGAAGTTTCAGACGCCTTGCTCGAATACGAGCGCAATACGATCGGAGTATTTCAGGAGGCTTCCCCAGCCGTTGTATTCGTGCATAACCTACGGTACGTGAGAAACTTCTTTTCCATGCGTGTCACCGAAGAGCAACAGGGTACGGGTTCTGGATTTCTTTGGGACGAACAAGGCCATATCGTAACGAATTGGCATGTGGTGCAAGGAGCGAATCGAGTGGCGGTTACTCTTATAGACGGCAAGACTTATGAAGCCGAATTGATAGGACGCGAACCCCGCAAAGATCTTGCCGTATTGAAAATTAACTTACGCGAAACAAATGTGACTCCCTTTTCCAAGAAGGTGGCGGATTCTTCCAAGCTTCTAGTGGGTCAGAAAGCTATCGCTATCGGCAATCCGTTTGGTTTGGACCACACCCTTACGGTCGGGAATGTTTCAGCATTGGACCGCAGTATGCCAACCATCGAGCCAGGCATTACTATTCGAGACATGATACAAACGGATGCCCCTATCAATCGCGGAAATTCAGGTGGTCCCTTGCTCGATAGTCGTGGATTTCTGATTGGGATGAACACATCTATCCTCCGCAATTCGACTGGTATCGGTTTTGCCATACCTTCAAACACGATTTCACGAATTGTTGGGCAGATAATCGAGTTCGGAGCCCCGCAACAGTCGGGAATTGGAATATCTATTGTTCCTGAGCGTTATGCTCAGTCCTACGGAATTGAAGGCGTGATTGTGGGTGAAGTCTATCGAGGCTCCCCTGCTGAGAAAGCAGGTATGACTGGGACAAGAGTGAATCGCTTCGGCCAGCTTGTTTTGGGCGATGTGATTACAGGCATTGACGGTCAAAATATAACGAGCAAAGACGACCTGTACAATGCCTTCGAGCCGAAGAAGCCTGGCGACGAAGTTGAAATAACCTTCTTGCAGCAAGGCGTTGAAAAAAAGGAGAAGGTTTCGCTTGTCAGTGTGAGCGATTAGCTCGAAGGCGAGCTTTGAATTGTTTCCAAATTTTAACTACGAGAGCGAGTTTATATAATTTCTCCAACTTCCAAACTCTGAAACGTCTTTCGCTTCCTTTATCGCGTAGGGTTCGCAAATAAAGCCTTTCACGCTCGAACCGTCTTCTAGCTCGACCGTTCCGATTCCCAGGGGGGAAGGGATTTCTTGTAGAAACGCGCTCCATTGAGAATGCGGCAGGTCCCAGATTTCGACGTCGATCGAGACTCCAGACGCTTCATCCCTTGCCATACCAGGTTTAGGGGGAGTGGTGTCTGGCAATGCGTAAAGTCGGTACTTGGTTGCCGTCTTGCAACGTTTGGCAAGGCTAGCCCCCTTATCGGTCAACTGATGATTAAGTGGCAGCCCGCTCATGTGAGCTCCGCAGACTAGAATCGGTTGGCTGGGATACTCAGTTGGTTGCAGAGGAGGGTATCGTTTCGTCTGCGTCGTTCCTAAGGGTAGTTCGCTGGCTTTCTGGAGCCTATCTGCAATGGCCAGTAGCTTTTCGTCATGAAATGCTGAAGCGAAAAGAGTCACCCCAAAGGGCATTTTTTTGGCAGTGAAACCAGTAGGAACCGCGATTGCTGAAAGATCCAGCAGATTCATGAAGTTCGTGTAGTATCCAAGATTCGAATTCAGCTCTATTGGATCGCTTTCGAGTTCAGCAATCGTATAGTGGGTTCCAGCCGTGGGGGTGACGATAAAGTCGATTTCATCTAGGATCTTGTCTGCCAGTTGTTTCAGCGCGCTTAGCTTGTAGATGACATCGAAAGTGTCTACTGCGCTGAACTGGTCTCCTTTTTCGATAACCGCTCGTGTTGTTGGATGCAGGGCTTCGGGAGCCGATTCTATCAAATCCCGAATGGCCCAGTAACGTTCGGCTACCCAAGGTCCTTCGTAAAGGAGTTTGGCTGCTCGCAGAAATGATTCTATGTCTATGACCTTGCTTTGATAGCCAAGTGAATCCAATCGCTTTACCGCCTGCAAATAGAGATTTTGATAGTCTTCATTTCCGAAAAAAAGTAGTTGAGTGGGTTTTGGAATGCCAAAAACGAGACCTTGTTTATCTACTAGTTTCGTAGTATCCAATAATTCAGGATTAGGACGGGAAAAGGGGTCCTGATCATCGAATTTTCTCGCCACTCCAAGAACTCTTTGGGCATCGCTTGCATTGAGAGCGAATATTGAAACGCAGTCCAAGGACCGGCATGCAGGAACGACTCCTTTCGCGCTGAGCAATCCTCGAGTAGGCTTGAGGCCGATCAGGTTGTTAAAGCATGCGGGAACGCGACCCGATCCGGCCGTATCCGTACCGAGCGCAAAGGATACTTGGCCAAGCGCTACGCTAATAGCAGAACCGGAGCTTGAGCCACCTGGGATGTAATCGGCATCAAACGCATTTCCCGGTATGCCGTAGGGCGATCTTACCCCGACCAATCCCGTAGCGAATTGGTCCAGGTTCGTCTTGCCGATGGGAATGGCTCCCGCCTTGCGCAAAAGAGCTACTACGGTGGCATCCTCGCTAGGAAAGTATTTAAAATCCGAACACGCTGCGGTCGTTGGCAGATTGGCGACGTCGATATTATCCTTTACGGCGAAAGGAATGCCGTATAGCGGTAAATCCGTTGGATCTTTGTCTTCCAGCCCGGTCGCCATTTTCAGCAGATTCGATTCAGTATCGACGCTTATCCAGATCTTCGGATCGTCCTCATCGATGCGTCGCAGAACCTCACGTATAATTTCAGAAACGGCGAAGGAATGATCGAGATAGCCCTCGCGTAGAGTCGATAGATCAAAGCATAATTCAGAGATCTTCATCTTCCATCCTCATCTTCATCGTCTATCTCAGACGCTTTCCCATACTCAACTCCCTCCTCTTCAATCACCACAGAGTCAAACCGCTTGAGAAGCGCGAACAGCATACTCGATATCCTTGCTAAAAGAGCTTTGCCTTTCTCGACTTCGTCGAGACCTTTCAGACGTCTAGCCACAATTACGTCTAGACATGCTGCGCATTCAACTGCTGAGCCATTCGCGATTTGCCAGAATCGAGCGCGATCCTTATTGGAAACTTTAACGTTTCCTTCAGCAATGTTGAGAGGAATACTTGTGGAGGCTCGATCAAGTTGGTCGCGTACGGAAACTTTAGAAGGAAGACTCTCGATGAGTTCTTGTGTCCAAGAAACGAATTCAATCGCTTTTTGATAGACATTCAATTTTTCATGCGAGAACCGCATTTGCGAGTTGGCGTTCATTGCGCAAGGGTGGATCGGTATTCTCTCTAGGCAAAATAAATCGAGCGATGGACGATGAAGATGATGATTACGATGAAGATTCTTATGGTGAGCGTATTAATGCCAAATTTTGTCCGTTGCTGACGGGAGCGCCTTCGGAGCACAACAGTTTTTCCAAGGTTCCCGATACAGTTGCTTTTATGGCTATCTCCATTTTCATGGATTCCACTACAATGAGCGTGTCTCCTTTTATTATGACTGCTCCTTCCCGTAGACAAATCTTCCATACGTTTCCTGGCACATGTGTTTTAAGAGCCACGCATCCTTCCGGAATAGCTTCTTCTTCCTGAACCGCCTCCATGGAGGGATCAGCTTCAAAATTTGCTTGTCCGCTAGCTATCCAGCGATCTCGCTCTTCGTTAAAGGCTGCCTGTTGTTTCGTCTTAAATTCTTGAATACTTTCGGCATTGTTCTGCAAAAATCGATTGTATTGCGAGAGATCAAAGACGTCCTTTTCTATTTCCAGCTGAAAACGCCCATGAATAAAATCCTGTCGCATTTCCAGTAGTTGTTCAGCAGAGACAGGATAGAATTTGATTTGATCGAAGAATCGCAACAGCCAAGGTTTGCCTTCCTTGAAGTCCTTCGTTTGCTTGTAGCGATTCCACATCTGAACCGTACGACCAACGAACTGGTAGCCCCCAGGGCCTTCCATTCCATAAATGCAAAGATACGCGCCTCCGATGCCTACCGCGTTCTCAGGTGTCCAAGTCCGAGCTGGGTTGTATTTCGTTGTTACCAATCTATGACGGGGGTCCAAAGGAGTAGCGACAGGAGCTCCTAGATAGACGTCGCCCAATCCCATGACCAAGTAGCTGGCGTCGAATACGATATTCTTCACTGCTTCGATGGAATCCAATCCATTGATACGTCGAATGAATTCAATATTGCTTGGGCACCAGGGCGCGTCTTTTCGAACTGATTGTTCGTATTTTCGAATGGCAAGCCGAGTTGCTTCGTCGTCCCATGAGAGCGGCAAATGTACAATACGCGTGGGAACCTTGAGCTCGGAAACAGAGGGAAGATTTTCTTCTACGGAATGGAGATTTTCCAGAAGATCGTCAAGTCTGATGGTTTGGCTTTCGTAGTGAATTTGCAGAGAGCGAATACCTGGGGTAAGATCCAAAATTCCAGGAATGCTGGCCTGTTTAATGGCTTCCATTAAAGCGTGCGCTCTGAATCTTAGATTTAGATCCAATTCCATTGGACCGTATTCAACCAATAAGTACTTATCGCCGGATCTTCGATAGCGCACATTGGGTCTATCGTCTGAATCTGAAGTCTCGATAGTCGCGAGAATCGCTTGATCAACTGAGAAATTCGATGGATTGGCCGTTGCCTTGGGCTTTTCTAGAAAAAGCTGCTCTTGATCTACTTCGGCTTGGGAAGCTATCGCTTGGTCAACTCTTTCAAAGCGAACTGTATCTCCTGGTTTGAGTTGCCCCATTTTCCAGAGGTCCGCTTTAATAATGGTTGCCGGGCAAACGAAGCCCCCAAGACTAGGTCCGTCGGGGCCCAAAATCACAGGCATGTCGCCTGTGAAGTCGACCGTTCCGATAGCATAAGCGTTATCGTGAATATTTGACGGATGGAGACCAGCTTCCCCTCCATCTGATCTTGCCCATTCTGGTTTTGGACCGATTAAGCGGACACCGGTGCGAGCTGAATTGTAGTGTACTTCCCAATTCGCTGCGAAAAAAGTTTCAATATCCTTTTCCGTAAAAAAGTCGGGAGCCCCATGCGGTCCGTAAAGGCATCGAATACTCCAATTATTCGAGTATTCGGGAATCAATGACGAGGGAAATACTATGTTCTCTTCAGAATGGCATTCATTAAAGTGAAGAACGTCTCCGATCATTAGAGCTCGGCCGCAATGTCCCCCAAACTGACCTAGGGTAAACGTAGCCTTGCTACCCAAGTAGTCGGGCGCATCGAATCCTCCTTTAATGGTTAGATAAGTTCGATATCCATGTTCTATCACGTTCCCACATTCCAGGATATCCCCTTGTTTTATTGAGATTGGCTTCCAAAAGTGAACCTTTTCTCCATCCAGTTTGGCATCAGTCGTTGCTCCCGTGAGACAAATCGTGGTGTCCTGGTTAAAACGTAGTGTTGGACCTGATACCGTTATTTCCAGACCTGCCGCTTCATTCGGATTTGAAAGAATGCGATTGCCTATGCGAAAAGCTAGGGAGTCGAAAGGGCCGGATGGAGGGACGCCAACATTCCAGTAGCCCACGCGACCAGGATAATCTTGAATCGTGGTTTGAGTGCCTGCCTCGAGAACATCGATGGTGTGAGGTCTGTAGATGAGACGGTCGCAGAATTTTGTAGTATGCCTCGCTTCAAGGAACGTTTCCGACTCAAGGATTTGCAGAAGAAACTCCTTATTCGTCTCAATCCCGTCAATACGCGTCTCTGTAAGAGCTTCGTGGAGCCGACTGGTCGCCTCTTGGCGATCATTGCCCTTGGCAATCACTTTCGCCAGTAGAGGATCGTAGAAGGCGGATACTTCGGTTGAGGTTTCTATCCATGTGTCCACCCTTGCGAGTTCAGGAAATGCCACTCTAGTCAACAGACCTGATGAAGGCTGAAAGCTCTTGTTTGGATCTTCAGCGTAAACACGGGCTTGCATAGCGGCACCCTTTGGTTTGACGCCCAGCGTGTCTAAATCGCCTAAATCATCAATGGCCAGGCGAACCATCCACTCGACTAGATCGACGCCCGTTACCTCTTCCGTCACGCAATGCTCGACTTGCAAGCGTGTGTTTACCTCTAGAAAGTAAAACTCTCTCAGATCCGAGTCGTAAACGAATTCCACGGTGCCTGCCGAACGATAGTCGACGGCTTGAGTAAGACGAACGGCTGTATCCAGAAGGTCTTGACGCAATTGATGGCTTATGTTGGGAGCGGGCGTTTCTTCGATCACTTTTTGGTTGCGCCGCTGGACCGAACAGTCTCGTTCGCCCAAGGCAATGACCTTCCCCTTCCCGTCTCCGAATATCTGAGCTTCGATATGGCGAGCGTTTTGAACGTATTTTTCCAGAAAGATGCCACTATTTGCGAAATTGTTCTCACCAAGACGCTTCACCGGTTCATAGGCTCGTATCAGTTCCTCCTCATTCCAGCAAAGCTGCATGCCGATACCTCCTCCTCCTGCTGTCGACTTCAGCATTACCGGGAAGCCTATTTTCTCCGCCGTTGCGCATGCCTCCTCTTGCGTATAGATTAAATCACTACCAGGTAGAAGCGGAGCTCCTTCTTTTTGGGCTATCTCTCGAGCAGTATGCTTTAGTCCGAATTGCCGCATATGCTCAGGACGTGGTCCAATAAAGATAAGACCAGCGTCTTGACAGGCTTTAGCGAACTCCGCGTTTTCGCTTAACAAACCGTATCCGGGATGAATGGCCTTGGCTCCCGTAGCTTTCGCAGCCGCAAGGATCGCCTCAATGTTCAGATAGCTTTCCTTTACCTGAGCAGGACCAATGCGTGTTGCTTCGTCGGCCAAATTCACGTGCATGGCATACTTGTCCGCATCCGAATAGACGGCGACTGAGCCGATATTCAATTTCCTGAGCGTGCGAACGATGCGGCAGGCGATCTCGCCGCGGTTGGCAATTAGGACCTTCATCTAAAGGCAAAAGTAAGAATTAAAACTTATGAAGTAAGAAATGATTTTGCATACAGAGCATCTAATACTTCTGCATTTTTCATTTTTACTTTCTATTCTGGTTCATTCCCAAATCAGTACCTCGACTGGTGTAGGGTTGTAGGCATTGCAGGGATTATTTAATTGGGGACAGTTGGAGATGAGGCAGATGACGTCTCGTTCTGCGACCATTTCCACGTAGAGACCCGATGCGCTGATGCCGTCTTCGAAGGTCAGTTTGCCTTCTGGAGTGACTGGGACGTTCATGAAAAAGTTGATGTTGCAGGTGATGTCGCGCTTGTCCATTCCCTCGCCCCATTCGTGGATGCCGGAGAGGAAGTTGTCACGGCAGGAGTGCATGTAGTCCTTGTCGAGCGAGTAGCGCATGGTGTTGCTTTCTCTCGAACAAGCTCCGCCGACGGTATCATGTCGACCGCAGGTGTCGGCTGTAATTGTAAGGAGTTTGTCGCCTTCGGTTGAATACAGTGTCGAGCCGGCGCTTAGGTAAAGTTGACCTTGGCGTTGGATGGTGTCCGAGGCGCTGTAACGGTTGGCGATGTCGTGCGCATCGTAAAAGAGTGTATCCGCGGCTTGGTTACCTTCGAGGTCGAGGATGCGAAACGTTTGGCCTTTTTTGATTTCGCGCATCCAGTGGTCTCCGGCGAGTATGACCTCGCGATAGCTTGCGGTTGAGGGATCGAGTTTTGATTCTTTTAACATTGGTGAAATTGGGTTTGGTTTCCGCTCGCGAGCGAGCTTTCTACATTTGTTTGGATTGAGATAGGTTCTACGCTCGAAGGGCGTAATAGTCTTCGGTGTTTTGAAAGGCTCGTCCGTTTTCAGGCCGAGAGGTGCGGCAGGGATCGTCCTCCGGAACTGGAGGGTTCTTGAATACTTCTAATTTGATAGGCTTAGGAGCGTATTCGGGATTTGGATCGAGTGGGTGTTGGCAGGTGTTGAGGACGACTATGGAATCCATTTCGAATCGGAGGTCGATGTAAGCGCCAGTTTTATTTTGAGAGGCATCGTAGCGGAGTTTGCCTTCTTCGTCCGAGACGACTTTGCTGAAAAGATTAAGGTTGGGGATGAGGTCCTTTTTGCCGAGGCCCCATTTACCGAGCTCGATGAGAAAGTTCTCCTTGGCGTTTCGATAAAAGTTATTGCGAGCTTCCTGGTAGTCTTTTTCTCCATACTTGGCTTTGACGATCTCTTCGTCGGCGCAGCCGCAGACAGTGTCGTGCCAGCCATGGGTGTCTTCCGTGATCGAGCAGAAGAGGCGACCCATGTCGGAATGAATACAGTAGGGAGCGGTCAGGTAAAATATGTGTTGCCCCTTGAGAGTGTCGGGCATGTTGTAGCGCTCGATAGGATGGGCTTCGTTGTACAGGAGCATGCCGACGTTTACGCCTCCTTTAATATCGGTAAGGCGGAGAGTTTTGCCACGGCCAATTACGTTGGACCACATGGCACCGCCTCGGAGGGTTTTGGTGTATAGAATTTCTTGTGACATATATTAGGGTTTTAGATCGATGATATTTAGGCTTTAGAACTTTAAATCTTCATCTTCTTTCTTCATCTCCATCTTCTATCCATTTTAGAGAGCTTGTCCTATTCGGTCTTGCTATGAAGAGGCGGCAGAATTGCGGAGGTCAGATTCAAATTACCGGTTTTAACGCCTTTGCAGGTAATCAGCTCATCCGCGATGCTTCGCAATCGGTTGGCGGGGCCTTGGACCAGTATCACTTCCATGGTGTGGTCGTTTTCGAGTTGGACGTGTAGTGAGCTGATAACTTCAGCGATGTGCTCTCTCTGGATTTGAGCAAGCCTCCCAGGCAAGCCTGACCGCGCTTGACTATAGAACAAGGTAATCGTCCCAGCCATGACAGCGTCTTCGACTTGCTGGTTGTATTCGACAATTTCCTTGTTGAGAATTTCGGTGATGGCTTGGGAACGATTGGCGAAACCGCGACGTTGGACCATGCTGTCCAGCTGCACGAGAGTAGATTTTGGCAACGTCATGCTAATTCGCTCTGTCGTGTCTTTTTTCATGGCTACTCGACTTCGTCTCCAACGTTAGTCATCCGCATGATAGGCAGGTCATCCTTTTCTTCGTCATCTTGCGGATGAATGAGTGTATCCAAATGTTTCTTGGTCGCCAAAAATTCAGGTGAAACAAACTGGTCTGGATTTCGCGGACGAGGGACCGGCACTTCGATTATTTCCTGCACCTCGCCAGGGTTGGCCTTTAATACCAGAACCCGATCGGCTAGGTAGAGCGACTCGTCCAAGTCGTGCGTTATAAAGACAATGGTGATATCGACATTCCGCCATATTTGCATGAGGTACGACTGCATCTGGCAGCGAGTTTGGGCGTCGAGCGCCCCAAACGGCTCGTCCATCAATAGAATACGAGGTCGATTGGCTAAGGCTCTGGCGATCGCCACGCGCTGCCGCATGCCGCCTGACAGCTGGTCGGGATACGCGTTGGCGAACTTTTCAAGCCCCACCAGATCGATCCATTGAAGGGCTTGGCTCTCGGACTCGGTCTTGCTGTGGTTCGACATTTCGAGTCCAAACATCACGTTCTGCTTCACTGTCAGCCATGGAAAGAGCGTGTAGCGCTGAAACACCATGCCTCTGTCCGGCCCTGGTCCTGAAACAGAGTTGCCGTCCACCAAAACTTGACCGGAGGTTGGCTCGTCTAGACCTGCAAGAATTCTGATGAAAGTGGACTTTCCGCAGCCTGATGGTCCAACGACGCAAACAAACTCGCGACGATAGGCTTTGAAGTTGATGTTCTTTAAAGCGACAACTTCGCCATCGCCTGTTTCGAATACGCGATTAAGGTTTTGTATATCCAGAATTACCTTACGCGACTTCAATTCGTCGAAGCGCTTTTTGACTTCGGGAGTCTGATCGGTGTAGTGTGGAAGCTCGACGTTCATGCTTCGACTTTGACTGGGGCGAAAGCCGTTTGATTTACTGGACCGAAAAGACGATAGAGAAATTGCGAGACTTTGCTCTGCTTGGTTTGGGTCCAGGGAAAAAGATGCTTGCCGAGCCAAGCTAGAAAGAGATCCGTTGAAAGACCGATGATGCCTATCATTATGATGGCGGCATAGACGTTCTCGTAAATCCGATACTTGCTTTGCTGGTAGATGAACCAAGTAATGCCGGTCATGGTTCCGACGAGCTCCGCTACGATCAAATAGGTCCAAGCCCATCCGAGCAGAATGCGCATATCCTTGTAAAGATCCGGCAGTATTCCAGGAACCACTACGCGTGTCAGCAGTTGGATTGGCTTGGCCCCCAGCGTTTGAGCCGCTTCGATAAGAGCAACATCCAATTTCCGAGTAGTGTTCGAAATAACCAGTATTTGCTGGAAGAAGGTTCCTATGAAGATGATCGCGATTTTAGGCGGGTCGTGTATCCCAAGTATGGCGACAGCGAGAGCGCCAAAGGCGGGAGCCGGCAGGTAGCGAAAGAATTCCACAAAAGGCTCGTGCAGCCTGGAAAACACAGCGTAGCTCCCGCACAGAATGCCTAGTGGCACACCGAAAAAAGAAGAGACGGCGAAGCCCCAGAAGATGATTTGGATACTGTGCCAAAGGCTCTCGTGGAGCCATGGTTCGCCTCTTCGGCGGGGCGGGGTGGTGAAGGCCGCGTAGAAGGCATTTACCACTTCATGCGGAGCAGGCAGGAAAACGGGATTAGCTCTTTTGCCGGACGCCAAGCGCTTTCCGGTTGAAGCCATGATTTCGTTCTCATTCTCGAATACCTCTTTCTTGACCAGTCGGCCTTCGCGAAAGTACGAAACATCCCCCGTGTCTTCGATTTCGATCATGGGGTGCCAAAGCCATGGAACGTAACTGACGGCGCACCACGTTCCTATCGGAATGAGGAAGGAAAAAACGGTTAGGATCAGACGTCGTTTTGACGACAGCTCCTTCCGAATGGCAAACCATTTGGATTTAGAAGCCATGGGCCTTCGGGCTGCGATTAGAAAGCTTAAAGCGGGGTTTTAGGTCGCAGGAGAAAGCGGCTTCTTATTTGATGACGGCTTTGCTTAAACTCATGTCGATGTAGGAATCGATATCTTGAGCTTCATCGTAGACTTCGTTGTTAACTTGGAACTCGTCTACGATCTTGGTCGATCCGTAAATCGATTTGAAGCCTTCGCCTTTTTTGAAGATGGGCAGAACTTCCTCGCCTGTCAGCAGTCGTGTTCCAGCAAGAAATGGCTTGTAGTCTTCGGCTGGAAGATCGACACGGGCAGCCATGATTTCAATCGCGTCATCTTGTGTGGCTGGGTCTTTGATGTAATCAACAATTCGATACCAAACTTCGATCACCTTTTTCCAGTCGTCCGCCCGGTTGGCTAGGCTTTCGGGAGAAACGGCAAGCGTATCGTAGATCAGTCCCGGTTCATCGGCGCTCGAGTAGACTTTTTTCGAACCTGCTACCGCTTTCAAAGACTGCCCCGAGTTTGGCTGCCATGCTACTATCGCGTCAACGTCGCCCGAAGCGAGGGTTTGAGCGGCTTGATCGGTTACCATTGGCACTAGCTCGACATCGTCTTCACTCATACCCGCTTTTTCCAATCCGTTAACTAGCAGCAAGTGACTGACGAATCCTATTTCCACTCCGATCTTTTTTCCCTTCAAATCCTTCAGTGAGTCTATGCCTGGAGCTGCCACGACCATATCATTGCCGTTAGAATAGTCGTTGATTAGAATCATTACGTTCGCCGCGCCAGTGGAGCCCGTGACCAATGCGTCCCCGTTCGTCATGCAGACGGCGTCTACTTCGCCTGCCGCAAAAGCGTCCATTGAGGGAACATAGGCGAACCACGAAAACTCCACATCGACGCCAGCTTCTTTAAACCATTCTTTGGCAATACCGACTTCCCAGGCTACCCAGCCCGGCCAGTCACTGTAAGCGATTTTGAGGGGTTCCGCGGTCTTGGCCATCGTGATTGTAAAACAAAGCGCCAGCGACGCTAAAAGAGCTTTGGATCGGGAAATGAAGGAGATGGGTTTCATGTCGAGTTTGCCTAATTAGTTGATGCTGTTGGTATTATGAAAAATATATTTGGTAATACCTTTGTTCACCACTTTTTAAGCAGGGCGTGCGCCATTAGGAGGTCGCTGCTAAAATAGATTAAATTGGGGCGTAAATCCCGCCCATAGCTCGTCACCAAGCTTAAAAATGGGCAGGGTAGCGCGCCGGTTGTCGTGGGCGGTTTTGCTCCTTGAGAAGGACTGATAATCGCGGCGTAGAGCCGCTCCTACAGAGCTTGCGAGATTGGCGCTCTACTTACGCCTCCTTAACTTTCCCCAGCGGGTAGCGCTCGTTTTTTGACTTCCTGCGCTTTTCGCCTCTCCAGTTCTCAAAAAGATCGCGCAAGGCTTCGTCGATGAAGGGAAAAGCGAATTGAAATCGATTTTCCATGAGCCTTCTTGGAATAACGTATCGACTTTTCAATGTCAGCTCGGGTTCAGTTCTGAGAAGAAAGGCTCCTATAGCTAGTATCGGTTTTGGAGTTGGAATGCCGAAAGGCGCGCCAAGCTCGCTACGCAAGGATTTCATGAAGGTTCGATTGTCAATCGGAGCAGGACTGGTCACATTGAAAACCCCCGCAAGGTCATCTTCCTCCATCAAGAATTTCACAGCCCTAAGGAAGTCCGTTTCGTGTATCCAGGAAAACATTTGCTCTCCATTCCCAATGCGACCGCCAAGACCGAATTTACTCAACAATCTCAAAATAGGCAATGCGCTGTTGCTTCCATCCCCTAGTACGAGACTGGTTCTCAGCGCGACCTTCCTCGTATCTGGAGTGTAGCTATTCATGAAGTTATCTTCCCAGGCCTTTGCTACGCTGGCAGAAAATCCAGTGTCCAATTCTCCCTTGGCCTCGTCCCTGGGAGTGCCGCGCGATGCTCGATAGATAGTCGCAGTGCTGGCATTGATCCAGACTTTTGGCGGGTCCGTTGCAGCTTGTATTGCTTCTCCGATTACGCGAGTTGTATTGATTCGGCTTTTTAGAATTTCCGCTTTATTGCCTCGATGGTAGCGGCAATTCACAGATTTGCCGCTTAAATTGATGACAGCATGGGCTCCGTCTATCTCGGTTTGCCACTTGCCGAGCGATTTGCCGTCCCAGTGTATTTCTCCATCAACACGCGATTCCGGCGTTCTCGTTAGGATTTTTGCAGTGTAGTCCTTCTTCAGCCAATCAGTCAGCTTTCGCCCTAGAAACCCCGTTCCACCTGCTATCACTACCTTCTTCATTTCGATAAAAAAGATGAAATATACGGAATTTTCAATAAAAAATGAAAATAAAATCGTAGCGGCGATTGCTGATCGTCGATTTGAAGGCATTGTCGTAGCGGAACGTCTAAGACGTTTCGAAATTTAATCTTTTAGGATTCGGCGATCAGCGATCGCCGCTACAGGGCTTTACGACAGTAGCTTTAGTAGTTTTGGAACGATGGAGCTCTGCTCCTTGGAAGCGATCTTCTCCATTACGGTATTAGCCAATGAAACGAAATCGTTCAGCTCTCTCAATTGCTGCTGGAAGGCCCTAGATTCCTTTGATTTTATTGTTTTCGCCCGATCGATGCAATCTGCCAAGACCAGTGACGCTGGCTCGGTTTCACGCCGTTTGCGTTCTCTGGCGACAATACAGAATATCTTCCAAACATCTTTCTCCGCTTCGAAGAATTCCTTGCGCTTGCCTTTGACCAATACGCTGCGAACTAACCCCCAGCTAACCAATTCTCGAAGATTCGTATTAGCGTTTCCACGACTGATCTGCAGCTTCTCCATTACATCGTCTGTCGTCTGGGGCTCTAACGATACGAGCATATGGGCATGAATCATGGCCATAGTGCGATTGATGCCCCATTGGCTGCCAAGAGCTCCCCATTGGGCGACGAAATCATCTTTTACGTTTTGAAGGTCGGCCATGATCTACTGATTTGGATGGATCTAAAGCATTCCATTTGTGTTGTAGCTATGTTTATTTTAAGCTTTTCTGAAGATTCAATTTTTTCTGTAAAATGCGAGATTTATTTAGAAACAAGTCCTTCGCTAGTTGTGTTGTAACCCTAACTCTATTTTCGATCCTCGGGTGCGCTAGAAGAGGAGCTTCTCCCGAAGAGGTCTTCTTGCAATTTCACGAAGCTTTGCTCGAGTCCGATCTGCCTCAACTTAATGATCTAGTATCCAAGAATTCGATTCAATACATCAATCGGTTGCAGGAATGGGTAATCCTTGGGGATCGCGACGGAATTCGTGACCTTGAACCATTTGATCGATTTCTTGTTCTAAAAATGAGAGCCCATCTCCATTTTCTGGAAGAAGGCGATTGGCTAGCTTGGCTTGAGTCCAAAGATGATAGCGCAGCGGACGAACTTAACGTAATGTCGGCCAATCTATTTCAAAACGATTTTGATGATCTCGTTATCATAAGAGTGGATACAATAGGGGGAACTGCAGGAGCAATATTGCTATACAATCAAACTACTTATCCTACGCGACTTCGTTTTCGTGATCAAAATGGCTGGAAGATAGATCTCATCGATTTTCTGCGAGACGAGTTTGAGCGATCAGTTGCTAGATATAGTTCCGACCGCTACGCAAGCGAGGATCCAATTGACGCATTCCTACGTGAAGAATTGGGTGGACTCTTTAGCCTGGATCTCTACGCGCCTCGGATTTCGAAACGCTGACCCTCATCAATATCATCTGAAGCCGTACTGGAGGTTTTCGGATGATTAGGCCTTTGTTTCTGCTTGATTTTGCTTCCTAGCAATGACGAGTCTATCCGCCAGTCACATCCCTGGATGGTCTTAGTGAAACGCTAAGCTGTTCATTTCCGATCGATTTTAATATGCTCGAACGTGTTTCACTACCTTTGACGGACCTCGAGGTCAGTCGACTTTGCCTTGGCACGGCTACTTTCGGCGTTAAGCAATCCGAAGAGGAAGTCTTTGCTCTCTTGGATCATTTTCTGTCCCTGGGTGGCAACTACATAGATGCTGCTCGTATCTACTCGGATTGGATTCCCGGAGAAGTCGGTCGTTGCGAGCGTATTATTGGCGATTGGCTCCGAGCCCGTCCTGGCATTCGTCAACAGCTAGTTTTGGGAACAAAGGGCGCCCACTACGAATGGCATGACAAAGAGCGAAATCGAGTCAGTCAAACCGACGTCCGCAGGGATCTCGAACTGAGTTTAACGGCTCTGGGGACTGACTTTATAGACATCTATTATTTGCATCGGGATGATCCGAATCTCGGTGTGGAAGAGATCGTTGATTTCATGCAGGTATTTATTGACGAGGGAAAAATTCGTTACATGGCCGTAGCCAATTGGACTGCTAGGCGTTTGTCACAAGCAAATGAATACGCTTCAAAAAAAGATAAGCTCGGTTTTGTAGTAAACCAGCCTCAATACAGTCTTGGATCGTGGAACATGAAACCTGGAGCCGATCCCACCCTCGTCACTTTGGACAAGGCAGCTCATGACTATCATCGGGAAACAGGCATTTCCATTGCTCCTTATTCTTCCCAGGCCCAAGGTTTTTTTACCAAGGCCATTGGCGGGATGCCTTTCGATGAAAGCAAGTTTGCTACAAGCCGCTACCATAACGAAGCAAACCAAAGAGTCGCCGGACTTATTGGCAATCTAGCCTCAGCAAAAGGTTGCAACGCCAATGGTATCGTCATGGCTTATTTGATACACCAGCCAATGGTAGTCACGCCAATCGTTGGCTGTTATACCAAAGAGCAGCTTGACGACAGCGTTCAGGCTTCAAAGGTGGTTTTGACCAGGGATGAGCTGCAAGGGCTCGAAGATGCAGCGGTATCGGGAGTCGTTCATTAGGCG
>JANQKI010000246.1 GCA_028281165.1 Opitutaceae bacterium
CTGGCCTCATGTATCTGGTTCTTAATGACAAGATAATTTTTAGCGACGGCGAGCATTGGAGGAGTGTAGGAGAATTGCCCAAAGGCGTCTTACTCAAAACGCTTTTCGGGCCCGACAATCGGATATATGTCGGCACCAGCCAGGAAATCGGCTACTTCGAGCAACTTGAGAATGGAGAGCGGAGATGGGTCTCCATTCTAGAGACCATGCCTGAGCCCTATAGCAACTACACGAAATGGCGACCTCATTTCGTTGATGATAACGGATACGTTTTCATTTCCGGTTCGAATAAAATGATCGCCTGGCATGATGAAAAACCAACCAAAGTTTGGAAGCAAAACACAGGCAACGTTATCGAGATATTCAAACTAGGCGATACTCTGTACTATTACACTGGATACCCAAGAATAGGAAGACTGGATCCGAATGGGGAAGTCTGGTGGCTATGGGAAGACGGCATGGTGAACATCCGCAACCCAGACGAGGCAGGCCTTGGCATGACAAAGCAGATTGGCGACATTCACTCTGCCGTTCACCTGAGCGATCGAGAAGTCCTGCTTGCCTCCGGCAACACAGGTTTGGTTAAATTCGACGGCAGCTCCATAGAGTTCTGGGAAACGCGCTGGAACGGCGAACCTTTCGCCTACCTGCCCTCATACGCGATTCGCCTCGATAATGGCGACTTCGCCGTTACAACCTACAATCACGGCCTGCTGATCATTTCTCCCGAGGGCGAGATTCGCTATAAACTGAACCAGCTTGGCGAAGTCGATGCCAGTACTCTGCAAAACGCATTTGCCGATCAAAACGGATTCCTCTGGCTAGCTCATAGTTCGGGTCTTTACCGGCTTGACCTGGAATCCGAGTATTCCCTTTTCCATCACAGACATGGCTTAGAAGGCTCGACGCTTACAATCGTGGAACACAATGGCGAGATATTCCTCGGCACGGATCTTGGCGTGTATCGATTCAACGAAAATCCAACAGAAGAGAATCGCTATTTCGAAATCCTGGAAGGCGTATCCGAATCACCATCACTGGTTTCAGTCGATGAAGGCTTGATTATAGGAAGCATCCATAGCATACGCCTCCTCAGGGATGATGGCAAAATGGATTTCATCCATCCTGGCGAGCGGCATCTCATTATCAGAAACAAAATAGACCAAGACCACATCTGGGTGGGGAACACTGGAGGGCTCCAGTACATGATAAAGGAGACTGAGGGATGGGAATACAAAGGTTTCTATGACAAGGATCGCCTCAATCTCCTTAGCCTGGCTCAAGAGGATTCAGGAACGCTATGGGTAGAGACTGACTCGGGTCGCATTGCTAGATATATAATGAACGAGGGCCAACTCGAAGCAGAGATCTACCTGCCCGGTCAACACTTCCCTGATAGACGCTACGTACCTTTGATCGTTGAAGGAAAAGCCATCTTCGCCAGCGATCAGGACGTTCTGGCATTCAACGAAACCTCAGACAAATTTGAGAATCTGACCGGCTGGAAAAACCTGCCCAATGATGAACCCAACGCCAGTTTCCGCTTTAGAATCTCAGATCCGAGAGGCAATATCTGGGTTACCCGAAACACTAGGTCGGGAGAACTCGTACGGTTTATCGAAGGAGATTATCATCGTGGTCTGGTCAACCTTGCCAGAGGCTCTTCGCGAGAAGTGGTTGCCCACCTTCTTGATTCGAAGGGCCTGCTTTGGCTGGCAACCTCCTCAGGAGTTGTCCGAACGAAGCCAAACGCCTCTCATAAACGCGTGGAAAATATAAATACGCTTCTCACTGGCATCATTGATTTGAATACAGGCGAAAATTTGCTCGGTTCAAATTGGTCTGCTGAAGGGGCGAGCCTGTCTCTCCCCTATGCAAAGCGCTCTTTGAAGTTCGAGTTCGCCTTGCAAAACTACGATTCCCCTGGGCGTAATCAATATCAGGTTTTCATGGAGAATTTTCATAACCAATGGGAACAGTTCGAGCCCGGAAACTACAAGGAATTCACCAATCTTCCCTCTGAGGATTTCGTATTCAATGTCAAAGGACGCAATGATCTAGGAGATGAAGGGTCAGTAGCGAGCATTCGTTTCTCCATCGAAACTCCCATCTACGCTAGCCCGTTGGCCTATTTCCTCTACATAGCGATTGGCTTTTCCACCGTTGGATTGCTCCACTACGCCCGAAATCGCCACCTTCGCAATCGCAATGAAACCCTACAAAAGGAAGTCAGTGTAAGGACGAAGAAAATACAGGATCAGGCGAAGGACTTGAGCGAGAAAAATCTTCAACTTGAAGAAGCCTTAGCCCAAGCGAAAACGCTGGCCATAGAAGCTCAAGAAGCCGCCAAGGCCAAATCCCAATTTCTGGCTAACATGAGTCACGAGATCCGCACTCCCATGAATGGAATAATGGGCATGTGCAGCCTCATTACCGATACCGAACTCGATGCCGATCAGGAATCGTTCGTTCACACCATACGCAATTCAAGCGAGACCTTATTGACGATCATCAACGACATCTTGGACTACTCCAAAATCGAAGCGGGCAAGCTGGAATTCGAGGAGATCTCCTTCAGTCTATCGGAATGCCTGGAAGACGTCTTGGACCTACTGGCCCACGACGCTCATGAAAAGGACCTCGAATTGCTTTATATCGAAGAGGAGAACATGACGACGCATCGCATAGGCGACCCAACGAGGCTTAAACAGATTCTCGTCAACCTCATCGGGAATGCTATAAAATTCACCCACGAGGGAGAGGTTACAGTAAGAATATCCGAGGAGCCAAGCGATTCAAGCAGCATGGTTCGTATTGAAATTAAAGATACGGGCATAGGCATCGCCCCAGAAGCCGCCGAAAAGCTTTTCGACCCCTTTTCTCAGGCTGATGCTTCGACTGTGCGGAAGTATGGAGGCACTGGACTGGGTCTTTCGATTTCCAGACGCTTGACCGAACTGATGGGCGGCTCCATAGGCGTCGAGAGCGAGCAGGGCAAAGGCAGTGTTTTCCATTTCACCCTGAAATTGCCAGTCGATCCCAACCCGCCAAGCGAAGAAGAAAGCCTACAATCGCTTAAAGGGAAGCATGTGCTTATCATCGACGACAATGATACCAATCGAACTCTTTTGCGTCACCTGGCAAGCAAGTGGAGTATGCCATTCCAGGAAGCTAGCTCAGCCCTGCATGCTCTCAACGTCATGGAATCTATGGAAAGGATTGATGTCGTTTGGCTCGATTATCATATGCCTGAAATGGACGGATTGGAATTCGAAAGAACGGTAAGGCAAAATCCAGCCTACGAGAAGCTGCCTGTGGTTCTGATTTCATCGGTAACGCGCATGAATCTGCTCAACGAATTCCGAGATAAACCTTATAATTCCTCTCTCGCCAAGCCGATACACCAGAATCAGCTTATCCTGCGAACAGCAGAGATTTGTGGATACAGCTTAGCATCAGAAGCCAAAGCAGGAGGCTCAAACAAAGCCTCGAGAAACGGCAAAGGCCACAAGACCCGAGCCCTCCTGGTGGATGACAATCCGGTTAACATTCAAGTGGCTTCTTTAATGCTGAAAAAAATGGGCATCGAGCCCGATCTAGCTGGCAATGGCCTTGAGGCCATAGACGCGGTAAAGCGCCAGCGATATGATATCGCTCTGATGGACGTCCAGATGCCTGAACTTGATGGGCTGGAGGCGACAAAACGCATCAAAGGCGAGATCGAAACCAATCGCCAGCCTATCATTTACGCGATGACAGCGGGAGTCACAGCGTTCGATCGAGAACAATGCGAAAAAGCGGGCATGGACGGCTTCATTCAGAAACCGATAAGGTACGAAGACTTGATCAACAAAGTGAGCGAGGCCGTTTCAAAAGCGGAAGCTAAACACGGTTCGAATTAGAACCATCCCTTCACTCGTCGAGAAAATAAGGTTCAGCTGAGAGCGGTATCGGATCTTTCTACTGAAAGATCATGAAGCCTTGGTCAAAGCAGCTTTGATTTTCGAGGCTATAATTTCAGGCGAGTCGGCGCTGTTTACTCTATCGATGAGCTCTCCCGATTCCGCATCTACTAGAACCATAAAGCCAGTCTTAACTCCAATTTTCTGATACAAATCGGATAAATTCAAAGCCTTGGCCAACTGTCCCGATTGGAATTGAGAGGACAGATTGGTCATATCGAAGGTCGTCAAAAGGATCGGCTGATTTATGAATGAACCAGTCGCCTTTTTTAGTTGCGGGTCTAAGACCTTACATTTGCCACACCAATCAGCATAGAAAAGCACTCCTACCACTTCTGGTTCTGAAAATTCCAGTTTCTTTTTGGAAGCTGAATCAGCAACGGTAGTTATAAAAACTAAAGCTGCCAATGTGAAAAGAGATTTTAGTTTTCGATTCATAAGGTACATAAGGGTATAAATCGCTGACTAAGAAACGGCTGGGAAAGCGTTCATCTTTAACCACCCTTTAAATAACAAGGCATCACCCTTGTGAATACCGATACTCGTCGGCGATCAGAAAGGCCCTAGGAATGCTCTTTAATAAGATCCTCGAAGTATTCGTAATTTTTAGCTCCGATAATCGTTTTAACAATCTTCCCCTCTCGATCGATGAGAAAGGTCTTAGGCCGCGCAGAACCAAACTGATAGTAATCCGGAACATCATCCGCGTCCTTAATGCGAACATGAGTCGTCTCCATATGATAACGCTTCAAGTAGGTCTGAATCTTGTCTTCGGATTCGTCGGAAAGATTTATAACGACCAACCCTTGATCCTCAAACGTCTTCTGCAATTCATTTAAGTCCGGCATTTCCTCCAGACATGGGCCACACCAAGTCGCCCAAATATTTAGCAAAACCAGCTTTCCGTTGTAATTCGAGAGACTGCGCTTTTCTCCATCGGACAGAGAGAAAAAGGTAAAATCAGGAGCTACATCGTCGGATCTCGAAGCCTGGTCCAAGCTTTTCAGAGCATCGGCCGCTCGCTTGAAATTCGGATTCTTTTCCAGGGCGAGCTTGAAGTAGCGCCCAGCTGAAAACGGATCGTCTGTCATCTGAAAAAGGATTCCTTTGCGAAAATAAAGCCAGGCAGCGTCAGGCTTGATTTCAATAGCTTCGTCGTAGCGCTCGTGAGCAACAGAGAAATTCTTCTCCTTAGTTTCAAGCATGGCCAACTCAGCCAGACCTTGAACGGCATCGATACGCTTTATCTCTTCGGCATGCTCGAAGGCCTTTTTCATACTGCCCCCCGCGATGCCTGGAGCATTTGAATAGTAGGCAACCAAGCCTTTGTGACCCGGAATGTGGTCGGGGTCTATCTCGACCGATTTCTTGTATGTCTCAAGCGCGGAAAAATAGGTAGGTCCCGCTAACATAGGCATCATTCCTTGCGCTACCTGGATTTTCGCAGCAGCCAGCATGGAATAATATTTCGCCACAGAGTCATTCGCGTCGATCGCTTCATCGAAATAGGAAACCGCCTGCTTCGGCTCTTTCTTATTGAAGTAGGCTAAGCCTAAGAGGTATTTGGCTTCCGCAGCGTCAGAACCTTTCAAGGTTTCTGTATCCAATATTTCGATCATACGATCGAAGTCCCTATTTTTCAAGGCTTGTTGGACCTCGGTAAATTGCTCATTTGCCTGAGCAAGCGAAACAGTAACAGCCATCGATAAGAGAAGTGTATTCAGTATTTTGATTTTCATATGATTTTTCAGTTTAAGGGTTTCGAAGAATGGCAGAGGGATGCAGCTTTGTGATTCGAAAAGAAAGCCGCCAGGAAACGAATAGGCTTAGCAGGACAATCCCAACGATCAGCAGTAGGCTGGACAGGATTTGCCAGAGCTCGAAATCGCCGTGAGCCACAGGAAAGAATCGATAGAGACCGACGAATAAAACAAGTCCGAAAATCGCTCCGATTAATACGGGAGCCACAAGTCGAGTCGCCATGTATCGCCTCAAGGCTCCCAGACTAGATCCAAGCGAAAGTCGAACGCCCCACTCCGGCTTGCGATCCGCCGTATCGAAAGCCACTTGAGTCGCCATTCCGAAAATCGATAGAATCGCAACGATCACGCTAAAGGCGCAGAATAGAACGAAAACCATTTCAGCTCTCGCCAGTTGACCGCTTAGCAGATCATCCATCGCAATAATGGTGACACCGAGATCTGGATACTGTTTTGACAAAGCGGATCGTAAAACATGGATGCGCTTTTCAGGCAGATCCCTCGTTCTCACCAAAAAAGAGGTGAAAATCCAGGGCGTCTGCGTATTCGGAGCAAAGACTTCAGGTTTGATATCAAGATTTAACGAGCCCTGTTTTAATCCTTCAACTACGCCAATAACTCGACGAAAACCAAACTCCATCCAGGGCATGATCTTCACTTCCTGTTCAAGAGGGTTTTGGCCATCCAAGTAGGCATCGACAAAGGCTTGGTTGACCAGTACTACCCGAGCTGATTCTGAAGTGTCCCACTGATTAAAACCACGTCCCTCGCGCATCGAAACTTTCATTACATCGAAAAAATCGATGCTTACGCTGTTATATAGAACCGTAGCAGGCATGTCGCGCTCGACCACCAGGTCACGCCCACGTAAATCGAAAGCCATTTCAAAATCGAATCCCCACATAGGAGGACTGGAGGCGGACGTCACCTCCAGAACATCAGGTTGACTTTCAAGCCATTCCTCAATCCTCTGATAGTACGCGCTTAGGTTTCTAAGATCGGCAATCGTCCTCTCGCTCGGCGAAATCGCAACCGCCAGAAGGCCGCCTTCGTCGAAACCAAGGTCGAGCGACTTCAGTTCGCGATATTCGCGAACAGAGACAAGCGCAGCATGCAACATTACTACCATCACGATTACTTGCAAAGCGAGCAGGGCATCCCGTAATCGCTTTTCCCCTACACTTAAAGTATGTCGGGTCTCCCCGCTTTTCAACGACTGGAAAAGCTGGGAGCGGGAAGCATGTAGAGCCGGAATGCCTCCGAAAATCAAACCTGTCACGCCTACGATAAGACAGACAATACCCACAACGGAGCCCGCATCCACCAATTCGTGAATACGTGGGAGGAAAAAAGGAGGGAGGATGCGATCCATCCTTTGCAAGACGAAACCGGATAGCAACCAACCTAGCCCCCCGCCGAGTGTCGAGATAGCGAACGACTCGCCAAACGAGCGAGCGAATAGCAAGGAATTACGCTCTCCTAAAGCCAAGCGAACGCTCGTTTCTTGCCTGCGTTGCAGACCACTCATCATCTGCAGATTAGCTAAATTGAAACAAGTGGCGAACATCACTAGTCCCACTGCCCCCAGCATCAGGTAGAGCGGCGTTTTGAAATCGCCCACAAGGATTTCTTGTAACGGCTTAATCGATACGCTTCGATTACGATTCGTCTTGGGAAAACTCTCCTCCAGCGTTTTGGCAATCCTCTGTAGCTCTAACTGAGCCTGGCTGGCAGAGATTTCCGCCTTCAAACGACCCACCGCATTCCAATATCGAGAATCACGCACGAAATACTCAGGCGAGCCATTGGGAAACGGCATCCACACATCAGAGAAAGCCGGTTCCTTGTAGGACTGAGGCAACACGCCAATGACTTGATACATCTTCTGATCAAATCGTATTGATCTTCCAACCACATTAGGATCGCTATCCAAGTATCGCTCCCAAAATCGATGACTGACTAGGGCTACGCTATCGTTTCCGAAATTGAAATGCTCAGCAGAAAAGAGATTCCCCAGAACCAGCTTCACTTGGAACACTTTCTCGAAGTCCGAGGTGAGACGCGCGGCGAAGATCTGAGTCGTTTCGCCAGGAGCGCTTTCGAAATTCAGAAAGTCTCCTCTATAACCAACCAGGCCCTCGAAACTTTCCGAGTTCTCCAAAAAATCCTTGAAGTCGGCGATAGCGATCGTCTCTAGCGTTTCACCTGTCTTCAATTCCAACGATTGAATTCCCACAAGTCGCTCCGGTTCGGGAAAAGGCAATGGCTTGCGAACGATCGTGTCGGTGATGGTCCATAGAACACTCACCGCCGCTGTACCCATGGCCAAAAGTAGAATGCCGGTGATTGCCAGCAAAGGCCTATGACTCCAGTAGCGAAACGAATCTTTAGCAATGAGGGAGAGGAGGTTCATTGTTCCTACCAGGCTATCAAAAATTCATAAGCCACACATGCGCCATAGGTCATGACATGGAGTCATGATAAAGCATGACTATAGTCCCTACAGGACTTATAGGTCTTGCCAAACGGCTTCTTTAACTCCTACGCCAACCCCAAGTCTCTCGCTCTGAGAGCAGCCTGCGTTCGGTCCTGCACACCCATTTTTCCCAGAATATTGGATACGTGATTCTTAACGGTCCCTTCGGCAAGATCCAACTTTACGGCGATCTCCTTGTTGCTGAAACCCTCGGCCAACCAGATCAGAACTTCCTCTTCCCGATGCGATAGCGGCTCCGGCAAAAGATTACGCCTAGGTTGCGAGCGGGTCGCCATTCGATTAAACTCGGCTACCACTTTCGAGGCGATCGACGGCTGAAGAAACGACTCTCCTCGGTTAACTGTTTTTATGGCATTAATCAGCTCAGTCGATGGAGTGTCCTTCAGCAAGTAGCCTGAGGCTCCTGCTTTCAAGGCATCGAAAACGCGATCATCGTCATCGAAGGTCGTTAGTACCAGGATTTTGGTGGCAGGCTGCGCTTCACAAATCGCTTCAGTCGCCGCAACCCCATCCAATTCTGGCATATTTAGATCCATCAAAACAACATCGGGCTTGGAAAGAGACGCTTGCTTAATTGCTTCTTGACCGTTGGAAACTTCAGCAACGACCTCCAGCTCTTCTGAAAGCTCGAGCAAGGTCTTCAAACCTTCGCGAAAAAGCGCTTGGTCATCAGCCAGGAGCAAACGTATAGGCGCACTCATACAGGAATGGATACTTCAAGCCGAAAGCCGTTCCCAGTCGAGGTCTTAATCTGCGTCTTTCCATTGAGAAATTGAACGCGCTCCTGGATGCCAAGAATGCCAAAACCGCCATCCGTATCCTGACTTCCGATACCATCATCCTCAACAAATAGCTGAACGCTATTCGAATCGCGAAAATCCAACGCTATGTCGACTGATTTTGCCTGCGAATGCTTTCGTACATTAGTCATAGCCTCTTGAGCCGTTCGATAAACCGCCGATGCAATCTGAGGAGAGAGCTCTGCCTCCTCGCCATTAACCGAAAAAGATGAATGGATACCCGTTTCGTTCAAATCTTTCGCCAGCTCCTCGAGAGCCTGCGAAATCGATTTGCCATCCAGAGGAGAAGCGCGTAGTGAAGAAACGGATTCACGTACATCTTGAAGACCCTTCTGAGTCAGGTTTTTAGCCTTGTCGATAAAGTGGCTTGCCCTCTCAACATCAGTTGAAATTAAAGCCTTAGCCGCCTCAAGCTGAACGTTTACCACTGTCAGTGAATGGCCTAAGGTATCGTGAATTTCGCGAGCGATACGATTTCGCTCCTGAGTCGCGGAAAGCTCTTCGGCTTTTGCGCTGTAAGCGCGAAGTTGGGCATTAGCTGCATCCAATTCTCTAGCTAAATTTCCAGCAGCCATCCGAGTGGTAATCTGGCTATTGACGATCGAGTACATCATAGCCCCGAATGTAAGCCCCGTTCCAATACCGATTAAATTGTCCCAGCCCACCCATACGTCCAGAAATAGACCGTAAGAAAAGTTTAGAACCAAAAGGATGAGAACCACGTTTATCCCAACCATCCAAATGGGCATGACAAGGCACGCCATAGCAGACAATACAAAGAGCAATACGAGATTAAAGCCGAGGTAGCCACCAAACACATGGTGACCCCAAATTAGAACAGCGAAATTCAAGACGAAATATGCTCCATAATAGAGAATGACCTCTACCGGACGACCCCATCTTAAACTCGTCCAGGCAACCACCATTGGCGACATTTCCTGGACCTGCTCGTACATGCGACGGCCATGTAGGTAGCCTATGGTAGCCCATGTGAGACCTATTCCAAGGACGCACGCTTCATAGATAAGGATATCGACGATTCCTGGGATTTTCTTTCCGGCCATGAAGGGAAGGATAGCCGAGCAGGCCAAGATGATCGCCATGAAAGCGAGACCAAATTTGTTCTGAGAATCGAAGCTGGTCTTCTCCTTGGCTTCGGCCATAGCGAAGGCTTCGCGAGCAGATTTGGAAGGACTTCCCGTGGTCATCAACTTATCCTAGCGCAGGAACTAAATTCTTGTCATGTGCCGAAAGTCACGGTAGATTCATGACAAAGTCGTGACCCTCTGAAAATTCGTTCGAAGAATGACTGATTAAATCTCAACTCGCTTGCCGCCTTGGGCAATCGATTGGTAGAGAGCTTCCACCACACGCATGTCGCGCAGGCCCTCCTCTCCGGAAACATCGGATTCAACGTCCTCCCAGATCGTTTTCACGAAGCCATCCATTTGCTTAGCCTGCTGATTGGTTCTACCAAAATCGAGTGGTTCGTTGTTAATGTGACCCGCCAATCCTCGGTAACTGTAGGCCGGTTCCAGCTCCGCTCTAGCCTTCTCGTAGTTCACGTAGAGTCGATTCGTTCTCAAACTGTAAGAGGTGGTAGAATTGGATACAATACCGTTAGGAAACTCCAACTGCCAAGTCACCGTTTCATCAACCTCGCCAAATTTCACTGGATCGGTCTTGAACTCCTGAGCCGAAATCGCCACCGGCTCTAAACCCGTCGCGTATCGAGAGCCTTGTATGCAGTAAACGCCTACATCCATAACCGCTCCGCCTCCTGCGAGGGCTTTCTTCAGTCGCCACTGATTCGGATTTCCAATGGTAAAGCCGAATTCCGATTGGACGTATCGCGGAGCTCCCAGCTCCTCGCCTTTCGACAACTCGATAATCCGACGGTGATAGGGACTAAAATGAAGTCTGTATCCAATCGACAACTTCACACCCGCCTTCTGACAAGCGTCGATCATTTGCTGACACTCGGCTACCGAGACGGCCATAGGCTTCTCGCAAATCACATGCTTGCCCGCCTGAGCCGCCCGAATCGTATATTCCGCATGCATCGAATTCGGCAATACAACATAGATGATGTCGATATCCTCGTTTTCAGCGATCGAGTCGTAATTCTCGTAATTATAAATGTTCTCTTGTTTGATACCGTACTTATCACTCCAAACCTTCTCCTTTTCCTTCGTACCCGTCACGATACCTGTCAACTTGCAGTACTCCGTCTCCTGCAAAGCCGGAGCCAATTGTCGCGTAGCGTATCCACCCAGTCCGACCAGAGCGATCCCAAGCGGCTTGCGACCCCCATGCTCATGAGCCAAAGCCGACTTAGACAGCAGCGGATATGCCGCCGCCAAGCCTAGACCTTGAGCCGTTTCAGACAAGAAACGACGACGAGAAAATTCGTATTGAGAATTAGGATATAGATTCATAACGATATAGAATTTCAAAAGTTAAGGATAACGAGAATCGATACCAGCCTATTCTTCAGAGTAGAATACATGAGAGGGTAGAAAACACAGCCTTTTCAGTCCTCCACATCCAAAAGGAGGTAGAGTGCGCCACAATCCAATCATTGTAGCGGCCATGGCCCATCGCCGAATCTCGAACCTGTTACTAACCTTAGGCTTTCTCTTCAGAGCCTGGTTTCTAATACAAAAGAGACAATATCAAAAAGTCAGGCCAGACACTGTTCCAAATTGGTATTTACTAATCCGTTGGTCTCGGAGTAAATGATTGGCTCTCAAATGATGTAGCCAATCGATCCTACGCATCAGAAACACCATTAACTCCAATGCAATACATCCAAAGCGGCGGCCTGAAAATCAGCCAGCCTATCTATGATTTAGTGAAAGACGAGATCGCTCCAGGCACCGGGATCGACACCGAGAAACTGTGGTCGGACTTCTCAGACCTGGTGGGTGATTTGACTTCTCGCAACGAGACTCTTCTGCAGAAAAGGATCGATCTCCAAGCGAAAATCGACCGATGGCATCTCGATAGAAAAGATAAATCGTATCATTATAATGAATACTATTCGTTTCTAGAGGAAATTGGATACATCGTTCCTGAACCTGAAGCTTTTGCCGTAGTCACGGAAAACGTCGATCCGGAAATCGCTACTGTCGCGGGACCTCAGCTTGTGGTTCCGGTCGACAACGCTCGCTATTCGCTCAACGCCGCCAATGCTCGCTGGGGAAGCCTTTACGACGCGCTGTATGGCGCCGATGTCATTCCCAAAACTGATGGTTTGGAGAAAAGCGGAGCCTACAATCCGAAACGTGGCGAAGCGGTTTTCCAAAAATCCTACGAGATCCTGGATCAATTCTTTCCTTTAGCGGCGGGAAGCTACGCTGAAGTAAATGGTTTTAGCTTGAATGATGAAGGTGGCTCCAAAACGCTCTCTATCCAAAGGGAGAATAGCTCTACAGCGCTAAAGGATAGCGATCAGTTTATTGGATACACCAAAACGCAGGGAGCGCTTTCCAGTATTTGGCTGCGAAATAATGGTCTTCATATCGAACTGCAGATCGACGCTGATCATCCCATCGGCAAAGTTCACCCAGCCGACATCAAAGACATCGTTCTAGAATCGGCCATTACAACTATCCAGGACTTCGAGGATTCAGTCGCGGCGGTTGATGCAGAAGACAAGGCTCTCGTCTATCGTAATTGGACCGGCCTAATGAAGGGAACTTTGGAAACCACCTTCGACAAGGCAGGCAAGCCGCATACCCGGTGTCTAAATGCCGATAAAACCTTTACCAGTCCAAGTGGCGAGAAGGTCACCTTGCCTGGCCGTAGCTTGATGCTGGCTCGCAATGTGGGCATTCGCATGAGTACAGATGCCGTCCTGACGGAAGATAACCAGGAGATTCCGGAAGGTTTTCTCGATGCTTTGATGGCCAGTTTAGCCGCCATGCACGACTTGAAAGGCAACGGGACTTGTTCCAACAGCAAGACGGGCAGCGTTTACATCGTTAAGCCGAAGATGCACGGTCCCGAAGAAGTTGCCTTCACCGTTGAGCTATTCAGCCGCGTGGAGGGTATCCTTAGCCTTCCACGCAACACTTTGAAGATAGGTATCATGGACGAAGAGCGGCGTACCACTGTCAACCTTAAGGAATGCATCCGCCAAGCCAAGGATCGTATCGTATTCATTAATACAGGGTTCCTAGATCGGACAGGCGACGAAATTCATACCAGCATGGAAGCCGGCCCCGTCATTCCGAAAATGGAAATCAAGAATGCAGCCTGGATGCTGGCCTACGAAGATTGGAACGTCGATATGGGCATCGAAACCAGCCTTCCTGGAAAGGCTCAGATCGGCAAGGGTATGTGGGCTATGCCTGATGAAATGAAGGCCATGCTCAATACCAAATCCAGCCATCCTAAAGCGGGAGCCAACACCGCTTGGGTGCCCTCTCCTACTGCCGCCACCCTACATGCTTTGCACTATCATGAGGTGAATGTATTCGAAACACAGAGACAACTCGCCAGTCGTAAGAGAGCAAGTATCGAAAATATTCTTACCCTTCCTCTTTTGCATGATCGAACTGTTTCCCAGGAGGAAATCGAAAAGGAAATCGAAAATAATGCCCAGGGCATCCTCGGCTACGTCGTGCGCTGGATCGATCAGGGAGTAGGCTGCTCCAAGGTACCCGACATCAACAATGTCGGTCTCATGGAAGACCGCGCCACCCTCAGAATTTCCAGCCAGCACATCGCTAACTGGCTATACCACGGCATCGTGCGAAAAGATTTCGTCATCAATACGCTCAAACGCGTAGCGGCTATGGTTGACAAGCAAAATGCAGACGATCCCAATTATCAAAATATGTCACCAGATTTCGATGACAACATCGCCTTTCAGACCGCCCTTGGTTTGATTTTCCAAGGCAGAGAAGAGCCCAGTGGCTACACGGAACCTGCTCTCCATCGCCGCAGACGGGAAGCCAAAGCGAAGGCATTGGCCAGCGCATGAATCCGTAACACCAACAATTATCAAATAAATGGAAAGTCCCGCTACAACACGTAGCAGCATGTCTAGGACGCGCCGCCAACCAAGCAAAAAGGAGCCAAACCATGAAACTAGCTCGCGTATTTGCCACCATCCTAGCCTTAGGCGTCATGTCTATTTCCAATGCTAACGATCCCATTCTCTTCGTCTCCTTTAAAGATCCCGGTAAAGGTGGCGTGTGGTTCGCTCTGAGCGAGGATGGCTACAATTGGGAAGCTCTGAATAATGCGGAAGCGTGGATCAAGCCGGACTATGAAGGCGAAACCATGCGGGATCCCTTTATCGCTCGCGGACCGGAAGGAGACTTCCATTTGGTTTGGACAACCGCGAGACGAAAGATTGGATACGCTCATTCCGAAGATCTTGTGAGCTGGTCTAAGCATCGCCAAATCCAAATCTGGCCGGAAGATGATACCAGCATTCGTAATACTTGGGCTCCGGAAATCTACTACGACAAAGAGGCCGAAGACTGGCTCATCATCTGGTCTACTACCATCATCGGCAAGTTTCCCGAAACGATGGGAACCGTTAAGAACGACATGAATCATCGTATCTACGGAGCCAAGACCAAGGATTTTATTACCTCCGAAAAACCCTTCCTCTTCTTCGATCCCGGCTATCCGGTGATTGACGCCTCTCTCATCGAGTATGAAGGCGGTTACTATATGTGCGTCAAGGACGAGCGAAGCGAGCCGCTGCATCGCTACTTGCTCAACGCCAAAGCCCCTTCTCTACTTGGCCCCTACAAAACCATCAGCGAACCCTTCACCGCTAGCTATACGGAAGGCCCCTCCATTCTAAAGCAAGGCGATGAGTATTTGATTTATTACGACAAATACAGCAAGCCTCAGGAAATGCAGGTCGCCAAAACGAAAGACTTCGTAACCATGGAGGATGTCACGCCACAAACCTCCTTCCCCGATAAATACAAACACGGCTCATTCATTCGCGTCACCGAAGAAGAAGCTGAGGCCCTAAAGGCTCGCTAAGTCCTATCAAGGAAGCTTGGCTAACGCCGGTTGCAATCCCGCGTTTTCAGGATCGAATTCAGCTTCGGCGAGTAGCTCGCTAGGCCCAACAGTCAACGACCCGCTTGTCTTTACCTGGGCTCGCAAGCCGCCCCGACTTCTCATGATTTCACGGGCTCCTTCACCAAATGCTCGATTCATGGCCAAACAAGGAGCGCAATGGACCGTACCAATAAAATGGATATCTTGAATGATGAAGGCCTCTCCATAAAGCGACTTCAGATCGACACCTGAAACGATGATATTGCGGCGCGTCACCTCCGGACTGACACGCTCAGACAGACCAAGAGCTTTTACAATCTCTTCCCAAGCTTCTAGACTGAAGAATGTCACATGCCCATTATAGTCAGGACGCTGCTTGCAAAATCGATCTCCTTCGATGCCTGCATCGGCAATAAGGTTCGCTGTCTTCAAGGACTTGAGATCACTGCCACTCAAATCTTCAGAGCCCTTGCCGAACACTTTATGTTCGGGAGCAATGTTTATGCTATAGATCTCAATGGGATAGTGATTCATGGTACGATTGGGATTAGACAGCTATTCAATCAATTTTAAAAGAACTTTGCTCGCAACACAAACATCTCCACTTGACAGGGCAAAGGCCAATGTTGGTATACAAGGGATGTCTTCACGAGGGACCCATGTATCGTCGTCACCAAATCTCGACTACAATTGTATGGACTGCGGGGCTTGTTGTGGCTGCTATCCGATTTTCGTCAGCGAGAGCGATGCCGAAAAGGAGCCGAAAATCATTGAAGAAGGAATTCTGGAGAAAAATTTTCTAAGAACCGAGCAGCGCGCTTATCGCTTATATCCCCTGCCCTTCTTAAAGGCCTGCCCGTTTCTTCGTGAAGATAAACTCTGTCGCATCTACGAGACGAGACCTGAGGTATGCCGCAAATTCGAAGCTGGCAGTAAGCAATGCATCGAAGCCCGACGTCGATTAGGTATCAATACTCAATGAGGGCCAATCGGCCCCTTTTATTCGCTAATCTTCTGCCAATTCATCTTAGATTAATGTTCGGTCTGCTATGGTCGCGACTATGCAGAGCGTGGTTGTGGGTAGAAGCTGTAAATGGGTCCATTGGATTTGCAATCCACTAATAGCTAAAGGGAACGAGCACGTTCGCTTTAGCTAGCTAGGGGCCTTGGCAACCCAGATATGCGCTACCGAGCGCGTTCCTACGATATCGATCATTCCTCCTCTCTTATACAGAACGCTGATCAAGAATCTGAAAAGAGTATATGAACCAAAAAAACATCAGGAATATGATTATCTACAGAGGAAAAATAGCTGCGCTGGGTCTTTTGATCCTGTGTTTGATGGGCTCTGAATTCGCTTCAGCCCAACAACGCCCGCCAAGAGAAAATCGAGGAAACCAGCCTCCGGCAGACAACGATAACAATGGACGTAACGGAAACCGGGGTGTGCCAGATCCGTTAGAGGATGCCGACTATTACGAGAATAACGAGCATCCCGAAGACAAGGTAATATTGGGAAACTTGCTCTTCTATGATAAGATTCTGAGCGGCAATATGAACATTTCCTGCGCCACTTGCCATCATGCCATGGCGGATACAGGAGATGGTCTTTCGCTAAGCGCTGGCGAAGGCGGAATGGGGCTTGGCATCACGCGCGCCCTTGGCGTGGGCGATGATGCGGTTCATGAACGCATTCCAAGAAACGCGCCCGCTTTGTTTGCTGTTGGGGCAACGGAATTCGACACCATCTTTCATGATGGGCGCATCCAAAGAGATGATACCATGCCATCTGGCATAGCCAGTCCGGCTGGAACAGATCTGCCTGAAGGTTTAGATAACGTGCTAGCGGCCCAAGCTCTATTTCCATTAACCTCGGGAGCCGAGATGGCCGGGCAGGCGAGCGAAAATCCAATTGGAACAGCAGCCGCGAATGGCGACCTAGCCGGACCAAATGGCGTTTGGCAGCTGATCACAGAGCGCCTAAGAGCCAACGCGGCCTACGTGGATTTATTCCAGGCAGCGTACGATGATGTATCCGTAGCGGGAGACATCACCATCGTTCATGCAGCCAATGCGATCGCCGCTTTCGAGGCCTCTAGCTGGCCTTCCAACAACTCGCCATTCGATCGCTTCTTAAGGGGAGACAATTCGGCTCTCAGCAATCTGGAGAGACAGGGCATGCGATTGTTTTATGGAAGAGCTCGCTGCTCGACTTGCCACTCAGGTCCGTTGTTGAGCGACTTCGACTTCCATGCCATTGCCATGCCGCAGATAGGTCCAGGTAAGGGCGTAGGTGTCAATGGTCACGAAGACTTTGGCCGAGAGCTAGTGACAGGCGATCCCGATCATCGCTACGAGTTTCGCACACCTCCTCTAAGGAATGTGGCTTTGACCGCCCCCTATGGACACTCAGGAGCCTACGACACGCTGGAAGCCATCGTCACCCATTATACCGATCCAGAAGGTTCCCTAAGAAACTATGATCGCGACAACTTTGTCGCGCCGAGTAGGGAAGATTTGGATGCAATCGATTTCGCGGTGATGGACAATCCGGAATTGGTCGACGAAATCGCGGATGCCAATTTTCTAAGAAGGGGCATATTGCAAGAAGAGGATGTGCCCGCGGTAGTGGCATTTCTAAAATCGCTGACCGATCCTGATAATTTGGATCTGAGGCACAACGTGCCTAGCGAAGTCCCAAGCGGGCTGCCCGTATTCGATTGAAGTTGATCCGTGAATACATTATAGAAATGAGATTCATGTAGCTACGCGTTTTTCGGTGAAGGATATCTTCTCAAATGAAAGTGGAAGGAAATCATGTAATCTGACCTCATCAGGTGAAAAAATAGCCATTTGAAGCATACTACGAGCTTCTCAAAGACCCCGTCCATCGGCGACGGGGATCTTTGTTTTCGCTTCACAATAAACGCTTATCGGTCAAATTATGCCCCGACTTGCCTCCCAAGTCGATCTATGAAAATCCTCATCGTGGAAGATAACCAGCGCTTGCGGCGCAGCATGCTTGAGTACGCCAGAGCGGAGGGGTGCGTGGCGGATGCGGCGAGCGACGGCGAGGAGGGTCTGTACAAAGCTTTGAATTGGGACTACGACCTAATCCTGCTCGATGTAATGATGCCAAAGATCGATGGCTGGGAAATGCTTAGGCGGATTCGCGAGCGAAAGACCACCCCCGTAATCATGGTCACCGCTCGCGCTCAGATAGATGATCGCGTACGCGGCTTGGACGAAGGAGCTGATGATTACTTGGTAAAGCCGTTTGAGATGAGAGAGCTCATGGCGCGCATCCGGGCTAATACGCGCAGAGTGGAAAACAATCCTCAGCCGTGCTTAGAAGCTGGAGACATTATGGTGAACACAGTCAAACGCCTAGCCTATTTCAAAGATCAGGCTGTGGAACTCACAGCTCGCGAATACAACCTGCTTGAAATGTTCATGTACAAGCGCAACGAGGTGTTGTCTCGAGAATTCATATACGATCATTTATTCGACGAAAGAGACGAAACTGTGTCCAACATGCTTGAAGTTTACGTCTATAAACTAAGATCGAAGTTCGGCAAAGACTCGATCCAGACCCGGCGTGGTCTGGGTTACGTTTTTATGCCAGAGTCTTAAGAAGCGTTTTTCGCAACCCGTCATGATACGTTCCATACGATCCCAAGCTCAATTTTACTATGGCGGACTCGTAGTGGCATTAGTGAGCTTGATTCTGGTTGGATTTAACTACTACGAAAGGTTTGGTCGCTTAAAAACTTTGGACGAACGGCTAGACGAGCAATTGACTATCGCGCGACCCTTGATGTTTAGGGGTCCCGAGGAGCGCCCGCCGCCCAGAAGAGAGGAGCGCGGCGAGGATCTCAGAAGACCCGAGAAACGGAAGCCTCCGCCTCCAGATAGATTCGACCCCCTGCCTAAACTGCGAAAGGAGATAGAAGTGGCTCGCTTTCGCGAGGGTCCTCAAGGAGAAGAGGTATTGGCTAGCCTCATACGAGACGGCTTCTACGTTTTGGGCTTCAAACCCAATGGAGAGGAGCTCTTTAGGAGCGAAAACGCTCCGGATGCAGTAGTGCCGTGGGTAAATAAGCGAGATCGGGCAAAGAAACGGGATCGGGATAGTTTCCAACGTTGGAGCGGGGATTTTCGCGAAGCGATTCAATTTGGACAGGGACGCGGGTATCTGTTGGTTGGGACTGATGCGTCTCGTCTTCACGAAGGATTGAATGAGTTGATGCTGAAATTAAGTCTAGTTTGCTTCGCCTTAACGGGGGTCGTGTTGGCGATCGGCTGGATTTTAATGGGGAAAGCCCTCAGGCCGATTGACCAGATTACCAAAGTGGCCCAAAGCATTTGCGAAGGTGACAGTAACCGTAGAATCGATACGGATTCTATAAGGAATGAGCTGGGACCGCTAGGAAGGATTTTGAATACAACCTTCGATCGACTGGTTAGATCGGTTCAACAGCAAATTCGCATCACGGCCGACGCATCTCATGAGTTGCGAACCCCGGTTTCGGTCATCCTGGCGGACTGCGATCTGGCTTTGAGGAAGGAAAGTTCCTCCGAGAGAAAACAGGAGACGATCGAGCTTTGCCGCGACACCGCTTTGCATATGAAAAGCTTGATCGAGTCTTTGACCCAGATGGCTCGTTGGGATTCCTCATCCGACGTCCTCAAAAAAGAGAAATGCGATTTAGGTCAGATAGCCGAGCAGACCGCAAAGATGTTCACACCCTTGGCTGAAGAAAAGAATGTCGAGATTATAATAGAAACGACGCCTTGCGAAACATTCTGCGATCCGCTGGCCATCAAGCAAACTTTGGCGAATCTAATCTCTAACGCCATTCACTATAATAAGCCGTCAGGAAAAGTGACTATTCGTACGAAACGTATTGGAAAATCGAATATCATCGAAGTCGAAGACACTGGATTTGGAATCTCTTCTCAAGACCTGCCTAAAATATTCGAGCGCTTCTATCGCATCGACAAAGCGCGTGAAATCGAAGAGGGCCACAGCGGCCTCGGTCTATCTATCAGCAAAGCGATCGTTGAAGCCCACGGAGGCAGCATCGAAGCCTATAGCCAAAAGGGAATTGGAAGCCGCTTTGTCATTCAGCTTCCATAGTCAATTGATTTCCAAGAAGTCGTGGCCACAGCAATAGGATACTGAACAATAAACCCCTTCTTATTCCTCTTTTCCAAAGGTCTATTTGAATGACACTTAGAGGAGAATTTGAAGACGCGACTACCGATCGCGTGGGAAATCATCGATCCTTTAAAATTCCAAGCCAAAAAAACGCCGCCAGGCGAAAACCTGGCGGCGGCAAATATTTTATGAAACTAAGTAGAGTTTTAGGAGATCCTAAATATATCTAGCTTAGAAGCTGAAGGTGTTGGCCACAGACCATGTAGTAGGTGGCTCGATACGGAATACACCATAACCTCCGTCCGGATTCGACGCGGTCGGGATGAGACCTTCGCTAGAGAAAGCGTTGTTCACGCCGATTCTCATGCGCCAGTCCATCTTCAGTCTTTCAAACCGTTGCCTATAAGTAATCCAGAAGTCGACACGATCGTTGGTCGGACCTTCGTACTTTTGGGTAACGTCTTGGGTCAACGATCCTGATTCGTCGCGCATCAAACCGGTACCGAGGAAAGTCTCGCTTTCCCAGCGCCAAGCTCCACCAACCGCAACGCGCTTGAGGAAGCCTGGCATCTCTTCGCCGAGCTGGTAGTTGGTGATGAAGTTCCAACGCCACTCGCGAAGCTCTGGGGCAGGAAGACCGTCGAATACCGCGAACTTGTTGACGTCGTTGATCAATTGCTGGATGTCGTCATGCAAGAGGCCGGTCTGAGGATTGAGGATCAGCTCATCGTAGTCCGGCTCGACGCCAATGATATTGCCATTACCGTCTTCGCGAACAATCTGACGATCATCAAGGTAGAGCCTGCCGCCGATATTCGGATCGAGCCATAAGGGAATACGTTGCTCGAGCCATGATAGCTCAGGCGCGGCGATGTCATTACGAACAGACTCCGCCCGCGTACCATTGATCATGATACGCCAGTTTGGAGTTGGGTTGTACGCAAGTTCGATTTCCACACCTTCGGAATCAGTGGAACCAACAGGCGTTACGATCGCGTTTTGCTGCGGGTTGCGAGAAGTCCAACCATCGGTAATCATTACCGATTCAGTGAACGTTCCATCACCGTTATCCGTATACAAAATCTGCTGTTCGCCACCAGGGTTATCCAGTTCGAACTCATACGCCGTTAGAAAGCCTTGGGGCGGCGCAGGGATGCCCGTTGCGGCGATTTCCTCGGGCGTATTGCTTTCAAGGATATTCACCCAAACGTTATTCGGACGTCCCTTCGGATTTTCGCTGGCTCCAATCTGGGTCGATTCGAAGAAGTTGACTTTCAGATCAAGCTTGTTCTCCAAAGCGCGAAGCGTGAAACCGATGTCCTTGGTGTCGCCCGACTGCTGCGGCAGACGCTCGCCAAAGATAGTCGTGCGTGTGCCTCCAGCGACGAAGTTGCTTGAAGTATTGAAGTGGGCGCTGAAGTTCATGCCCTGCGGAAGCTTCTCGTTGATGAACTGCGGCGTGTGAGCAACGACGCTAAAACCAGTTGTTTTTTGACCGTTGATGTCCAGACTCGGCGTTTCAGGGATCTCAGCGAAGCCTGTCTCCAGGCCGCGAGCGCCAGTCACCGTTCCATAGTCGAATACGGTTACATCATCCCAACGCCATGAGGCAGTGGTCACGATATTGTTATTAGCAAAGTGGCTTTGGAGGATAGCTACTTGAGATTCGACTTCCGAATACGAAGCGCGACCGCCCCAAGTCCATGTCTGGCTCGGATCGTCGAGGTATTCGTAGAACGTGGAACTGAACGTACCGCGCTCCACGTTATCCAATTTGACTTGGATATTGTCGCGCGATACAGGCGCAAAGTGCTCGGCGCCCAAAGATGCCGCCCGAGCGCCGTTCCAGGCAATCATATCATTCAATGTCGCCGGTACGCGTTGGATAACGTTGACTCCTTGGATGCCATAGGTGCTGGTGTCGAAGTTGCCAAGAAGCGAGTCGCTTACATAAGAGATAAGCTGACTACGCTGAATACCGCCAACGTTATTCGCAGTGGCGTCACGGTTTTCGGCAAAGGTATGGAATTCAGGACCTGCAACCGCCGCCATGTGAGTCTCCTGCTGGAAGTTGATCTTGCTGCGAGAACCATTGAGTGTGAGCACGTGCTTGCCGAGCTTTGATGCCCAGCCATCGCCACCCTTTTCAGCGAAATCGAACTGGTAGAATCCAGTCGCGCGAGTCGATTCGCGCCATGTGCGCTGGGGCTCGGCGAAAGCGTTACCACCAGTGTAGGCGCGGCCCACATTCGGATTTGGCGAACCGTCCGCGAGGGTCAGCTGATTATCGATGTTGTACTGATTGACGCGGCTGAACTTAACGAGGCTATCGCCGTAGTACTGATCGTCATACGCCAGCTCGATACCAAGATCGCCTTCAAGGAAAGTCTGCTCGAGCGAAATATTGAAGTGCTCCATGTCGCCTTGCTCCATCTTGTTTGGCGTCGCCTGCAACGCTCCACGAAAGTTGATCATGCCCTCATCGGTGACGACTTGCTGCGGATAGAAGTTCGCGAGATCGGGAGCTAGTCCGCGAGCGCTGGGATAGCTGCCAACAGGCCACTCGAACAGAGTGCGGGTGCCAACCGGAACGTGCCAATCGGTATTCGCTCCACCAGGCCATCCATCGGAGCCGCCCGCTTGATCGAACAGACGAGTTTGCATACCCTGGGGCGAACCGTTGAATCCTCCTGGCTCGGAGCTATTCGGATCCGGAAAGATAATCGTCAAGCGACGACCGTCGTTCGCATTGATTTCGCCGTTACCCATCAAGTCCGGATAGCCATTGGCATTTCCAATCCAGAGATTGTTGGATTGCTCGAGCGGGATGGGGTTGCCATTTTGCCAATCGGCGATGCTGGAATAAAAGCGAGCCGTTACGCCGTCGTAGAGCGGCTGACCCATTTCGACCCATGGAGTGATGTGGTCGTGCGGCGGGCTTGTATTGGGACGAGCCGCGCGAATTTCTCCTTCCGACCAGAAAGCGCGGAGGAAAGTATTTTCTGTGGGTTTGAATAGAACATCAGCGAAATAGCGCGTATCACGTTCATAAGCCGCGGTTTGCTCCCAGGCGATGTCTTCGCTTAGGCCAATCAAGCGGAGGGCTAACTTGTCATCAATAAGACTTCGGTTAATATCCAACACGTATCGATCACTTCCCCAGTCGTCATGACGGGTCTGAATCTCGACCGAGTTCCTGAAGTTGGCACGCTTCAAGCCGGCATCCAAGACGCCGCCGGGCGATCCGAGACCGAAGAGGGCCGAGTTCGCGCCACGATTGATGGTCACGCGATTGATATTGTATCCATCGAAAGGCCTATCAGTGATGAAGAGGTTCATCGTCAAGTCGGCTCGAGCCAACCCACGAACGCGAGTCTCAGTCTGCTGACGAGCGTTATTACGCTCTTCGCGAACCTGACCATTGTTTTCGAAGGTCTTCGCCGCTTGGTAGTTCCCGTTAATACCAATGGCTTCAGTACCCGCCGTGTATGTCAAAAGCGATTCGATGTCGGTCGCTCCAATATCGTCCATGAATTCCTTAGTCGCTACAGAAATCGAAGCGCCAACATCCTTGAGACTTGATTTGAGACGAGTCCCGGCAAGGGTGCTAGTTGCGCGGTACCCCGTATCTTCCGAACCATCGACAGTGAAGGGAGAGAGCTCAAATACTTCTTCCTCTTCTGGGGTCTGTTGACCATGAAGAGGAGCAAGGTACGCCAACCCTAAGGCCAGCGGTATGAAGTAACGGGAGGAGAGGTAGCGCCCGCACTTTGAGTGGTGTCCTGTGATTTTATTCAAGTTTATAGTTATTAGAGGGTTGTGGGTTCCGCTTCGAAAAGCCAAAGCGCCACCACCCGCAAAAGCGTAATGCAGTTTGTGTGGGAGGAAATGCGCATCGATTTGCAGTAGGATATGGTAGTAGGATATCAGCTACGCGCCTTATCAGAAGCGGGGTAATATATTCGCAATTTATAATGGATCTTGACCCGGCAGGCACCACGCTCTTTTAGTGCAAATCGTAACATTATGAGCAGGCGAGCAACCATGCAGGACATTGCGGAAAGGACGGGACTTTCCTGCTCCACAGTGAGTAGAGCCCTAAGAAACCATCCGGGTATTAGCGATGCTTCTAAACATCTCGTTAAACAGGTAGCGGAAGAAATAGGTTTCACCAAGAATCCACTTATATCAGCTCTGGTCAGCCATTTTAATCGCTCGCGCCCCGCAAACTTCGCCTCGACCATAGCTTTGGTTCACTGTCTGCCCTGGGAAACCGCCCTCCATCCCCACATGTTGCAGTTTCTCGAAGCCGCCCAAAAACAAGCCCAGCAGTTCGGCTATGAGCTCGAGGAGTTTTACTTGAACGAGCCTGGAATGACACCGAAAAGACTCGTCGACATACTAAAAGCCCGAGGCATTCATGGTATCATTTTAGAGCACTTCTGGCGCGACAACGTAAAACTTGATATCGATTTGAGCAGCTTTGCCTGCGTCGCGATTGGCTCCTCGATGACTCATCCCCCCGTCCATCGCGTGGATCATCAGCATTTCGAGGAAATGCAAGTCATACTCCGAAAGCTAGTGGAATATGGATACAAAAGAATCCTCTTTGCCATTTCTCTCGTTTCCGAAAGGACAAATGGCATGCGAAGGCTTACGTCTATTGAAGAATTCAGCCGTCATAAAGCCAAAGGCATCAGCATAGAAATCTTCACTCCTGAAACGATACAGGACACGGTGGATGGTTTGGATGAACAGATCATGAAACGTAAACCTGACGCCGTCGTTTCTCTACATGTGGTAGTATTGGAAGAAGTTGTACAGATTGCTCGAGATCGGAATCTCGATCTAGGTATCGGTTGTCTTGGCTGGAATCCGAAAAAGCCGCATTTCGCAGGTACCGAAGCCTCCTGGGATCGAAAAGGCCAAGTGGCGGTTAACCTTATCGTGGATCAGCTCAACCGGAATGATTTCGGCGTCCCCGAGAACCCGTCCTATACGCGTGTAAGATGCGGCTGGAGGGACGGATCGTCGCTACCAAATCGCTCGCTAGCAGTAGCCCAAGACTCGAAATAAGCCATTTCTCGAATGCAACACGCGAAAAGCCCTTCCATGCAGGCGATCGCCGATTTGGCCGGCGTATCCAAAATGACCGTAAGTCGCATCCTTTCCGGATCGACGACTCACCGAGCTTCTACAGTCGCTAAAGTCAGGACGGCCGCTCGCGAACTCGGCTATTCGAAGAATCCCATGGTGTCGTCCTTGATGTCGAATCTTCGCTCTGGAGGCGACGCAACCTTCAGCGCCACGATCGCCATGATCCATTGCAATCCGGCTGAACCGCTGTGGAGACAGAATCTGGTCCTTTTTCACAATGCCGCTAAGAAGCAGGCAAAAGAAAAAGGATATTCAATCGAGTCCTACAACTTCTACGACTCCAAACGGAATCCCGAAGACCTGCTTCGACATCTAAAGCAGAGACGCATCCACGGCATTATTTGGGAACAATTCCCGGATGCAGGAGCGGAACTCGATCTAGACCTGTCTAGCTTTTCTTCCATAGCCTTGGGATTTTCCATAAAAAAACCAAATCTGCATCGCGTTCATTGCGATCAGCTTGGAGCTGCCCAGTTGGCCTTCCGTCAGCTGCGAAAGCTGGGATATAAGCGCATCTGCTTCGCTAATCTGGAGTTCGCCGATCAGATCCTGGATTATCGCAGAAACTCCGCCATTATTGTAGAACAAAAGTGGATACCAAAGGAAGAGCGAGTTCCTCCTATCGAAAGTCCAACGCTTCCAGGCCTAAAGCGAAAACTCATGAATTGTATCCGAAAATACAAGCCAGATGTCATCGTATCGCTTCATGCGAGGCTCTACAATCACATGATTGAGAAGGGAATCTCGGTTCCAGAGGAAATCGGTTTCGCCCACCTCAACGCTCTCAGTTGCGCGATTCCTTTTGCTGGCATCGACTGCAATTGGGAGACGCGCGGGGAAATCGCCGTCAACCAACTGATCGATATGCTAAACCGAAATGAGCGGGGCATCCCCAAAGATCCTTACATCACCTACGTCGAAGGCAAATGGATGGACGGTCCAACGCTTCGATCGAAAACTGGTTGAATCGAAGCTGCCAGACTTCGTTAGATCAGAGACAAAGGAGTCTATCAATCGGGAGGATTAACAGAATTAAAGCTCCAACTACAAATGTAGTTGACATCCTTTTCATAACAATAATTTATTCCCTGAAGAAGGAGGAGTGTTGTGAAAATCGTGAGAGCATTTGTTTCGCTGGCCGTCGCCCTAGTTTCGGCAGGCCATCTATTTGCAGGCGACTGGCCTATTTTTATGGGACCTGATGGCGATGGAATCGTCAAAGACTATCAGGTATCCACAAATTGGGAACAAGATCAGCCTCAAATCGTTTGGAGAGAAAGCTTAGGATCGGGAAACGCCTCCCTTGCCATCGCGGACGGTAAAGCGGTTACCACGGGAAACATCGATGACAAGGACATCGTCTGGTGTCTAGACTCCAAAAGCGGCGAAACGCTATGGAAATTCGAATACGATGAACCCAAGATGACCGAATGCGGTCCCATTGGACCCTCCTCTACTCCTACCATCGACGGCGATAGGGTCTATACAGTAGGCAATTCAGGGCAACTCTTCTGTTTGAATCTGGCCACAGGCGAAGTTGTATGGAAAAAGAACTACATCGAGGACCTAGAGGGCCGAAAGCCGATTTGCGGCTGGGCTGCTTCGCCGTTCATTTCAGGCAGTCGACTCATCGTAGATCCAGGGGCCACCGATGGAGCGATTGTAGCCTTGGATAAAATGACGGGCGCATTTCTGTGGAAGTCAGGAGAAGCCAAAGCTGGTTGCGCCACGCCTTTGCACTATTCCCACGAAGGCAAGAACGCTCTCGCCTTCTTCCAAGGCAACAAATTGATTGGCTACGATCTGGACCGCCAGGGCGAGGTCCTGTATGAATTTACTTGGCGAACCTTCAATGCCTTCAATGCGAGTAAGCCAAAGTATAAGGATGGGCGCATTTTCATTTCATCCGGCTACGGCGAAGGTTATGCTGTTGTCAATCTCGCCGGAGATCAGCCCGAGCTCTTGCATCGCGACCGCGAGCTGCCACTGCAATTTCAAAACAGTCTGTTGATAGATGGCGATATTTTAGGGATCTTTGGAGACAACCGTCACGAGAGTCAGTTCATTCGTATGAATATGGATACAGGAGATATTCATTGGAGACTTCCCTATCCCGGCAATCGGGGAAACTTGCTAGCGGTAGGCGACAAGATTATAGCCATAACCGAGACGGGAAACATGATCCTTGGCAACGCCACCAAGGAAACCTTCGAGACATTGGCGGAGATGGCTATCCTTCCTGAAAAAGTCTGGGCCGTTCCGGCTTTTGCAGACGGACGTATCTACGTTAGAAATACAGAAGGCGAAACAGTGTGCGTGACTCTGCCACCTCGCCAATCTTCATAATTCGTATTTTTCAATCGAATACGTCAAGCCTCAGGGGCTGCCAAACTCTTTAAGAAGCGTTCCTCAGCCTCCTGATAAGCTTGGCGCTTCTGGTCGCGAAGCTCCCTCATCGTCTTTCGTTTCTCCTCAAGGAGCTCTTCGGGCGATTTCTCTTTGCGAGCCTCCAGTATCGCAAATCGCTCCTTGGCGAGTCTAAGGGCAAACTTATCCTTTTCGTTCCATATGATTCTCTGCAGCAATATAGGATCGTCAAGACGCTCAATAGCAGTGGCTCTTACCATATAGTTTTCATCTTTTTCAGCAATTGTATCTAACAATCGATGACCTTCCAGTCGCGTCGCTGCCTCTCTCCTCATCGAGTAGTCATCGTGATTAAGATCCTGGTGGATAGCATCGGCTTTGCCCTGAGCCATCGCCCGCAAATCTTCACTAAGCGCCTGCCGAGCGAACTTGTCCAAGGCCGCCAAACTCAACTGGTCCAGCAACCCGTCTAACAGTTCGCGATAATCAAGAGGCGACGCTACAAAGCGATCATCAGGATCGTAGGAAATCACCGTCTGTTCAAATTCAGTGCCCCAAGTGGTCCTAATCGCTTCTGGAAGCAAATCGAACTCCATCCAAACAGAAACCGTCTCTCCTAGAAGAGCAAAACCACCCTGAGCGCCAAGATTCTTGTAGGTTTCCGATGTTTCCTTCCACTTGACCTCGAAGAGTAAAAGCTCTCCCGTTTCCCGCCTTAAGGAGAGCTCTTCAAGATGAGGGAAAAGCAATATCAATTCAGCTGCGACTCGATAGCGATGCTCCTCCGGAACTTCGGAAACATAAGCGAGGAGCGACGCAACGAAGCCTGTATCCAGATTTAACGTATCCAACCGGTTTAAGGCGGCAGCCCGAACATCGCCATCCTTGTCATTAGTAGCGACTTTCGACAACACCACACCATCCGACGCTTTCTTCACCGCCTTAACGCGTTCACGCCAATCCTCGCTGTCCAACTTAGGACCGCAGCCTACCAAGAGTAGGGGCAGGAAGAACGCCCAATACCTCATCAGGTAAAGACAGCCTATGAGCGAGGAAAGGTCAACGACAGGATTTTTGTTTTTGCCAACCCGAAAAAATCGAGGCTTGTTCTACAAATTAAACCGGAAGCCAGAAAGAATGGCCCAGGGGTCGTGCTTGTAGCTAAACGGACGGGCGACAATGCCTTCGTGGCTCTCTTCTTCGTATTCCTTAAGAAGATTCTTCCAATCGATAAAGGCGGTAACGCGATTGCCAAGCTTGACTTCGCCCTTGAAGTTCAGCCATAGAAAATTGGATACATAGACATCTTTGTCTAGGCCGACGCGACTCACGCGTTCAAGATTATCAGACTGGAAGTCGATCCCCAGTTGGAGGAATAGCCTTTCCGTTTCATAAGAGATCACTCCGTCGAGCTGGCTTTCAGGCGTCTCGGCGATGGGAAGGTTTTCTCTCGGACGCTGCGCGTAGCTAGCATCTGAATGGGTATAAGTATAGACAACACTCCAAGACCAAGGCTTGAAGGCGGGCCCCAACGACTTGAGGCTATGCTGAATGAGAAGTTTGCCGCCACTCTGTTCGGCGGAGTCTCCATTGCGTAGCTGTTCCAGGCGAAAGCCAGCGAAGGGTCCCGAGTCGAGCGTCCGAAGATCTGAGAAAATTGTATCCGAAACCTCCCTATAGAAAAGCTCCGCAGAAACAAGAAGGTTGTCGTTAGGCTTGTAGTCTAGGGCAAAATCGAAGTTGTCAAAAAGGGTGGGCTGTAGATCGGGATTTCCCTCCTCGATCTCGCGATCATCGGTGGAAACGACACGAAAAGGAGCCGTATCGGAAAAATCGGGACGCTTGATAGTTTTCGTGAAGGATGAAAACAGAGTCATGGTCGGCGAAAGTCCGTATTGAGCATGAATGCCAGGAAAGAACTGGTCATAACTGTTCGATCCAGATCGCTGTCTTATCTCGAACATATCGCCATCGACTACCACTTCGTTCCCATTCGATGACAGCTGTGTATCTTCGTAGCGGATACCGCCAACCAGTCGAAGTTTGCCACGCTGCCAATTGACCATGGCGTAAGCGGCGGAAATGTCTTCTTGCACGTCGAAGCTGCCTGGTTCGGAACGCAGAGCGCTGAGAAGATCATCTCGCTGCAAACGGTTGGGCCTAGAGTCGAGGGCCGCTCCCGTAGCTTGGGCGTCGGGCAGAACGCCCGAAGTGAAACCGCGACCAATAAAGTCGTCACGTCGATGTCCGGACACGAAATCGCCAAGCAGAATATCTTCCGAGTTGGGAACGATGGAATGGACATCAGTCCGGCGAAGGATAGAGGCGTCGTTGGCGGACGTCTTGAAACCAAACTTAAAAAAATCGCCCTCGCCTAGGAAACCTCCAGCCCATTTCAAATCGATACCTGCGATAGCAGTGTCGAATTGCTCGTCCTTGAAAAGCCGATCGTAGGAAACGAGCCGGTAGTTGTTCGCTCCATCGTCAGCCGGAAAGACGACTTCGGGAAACGCCGTGTCTGCCACGCGATAGCCAATGGCCACATCGTCACGCTGGTAGAGCACGTCCTCCTGGATGGGATCGGTTTCCGTTTCTTGGTTTTGCTGTATCCGCCATTCCACTTCAATATCGCCGAATCTAGTCTGACCGCCCAGAGACAAGGAAAGGGAATCGCTTTCGACATCCCAGCGAGAACCCTGGCGGCGAATCTGTCCCGAGCTATTCGCTCCTTCGCTAGGCGAAAGCTCATCGAAATCGTCCTCATTGCCAAAGCGCAACTGAACTGCAGAGGAGAACGCGTGGATACGATTCCAGTCGTAGTTGACACGCAAGTACACATCGTTGCCTTCGGAAAAACGATAATCGAAACTGCTATTCAAGCGAAAAGTATCGTAGAAACGCCGGGAGTTCTTAAGGTCGATCCGGTTTAGGAAAGGAGCCGAGGTCGAGGTGGCATTTTGTTCGCTCCAATCGAAGTTCATGGAATCGCTGCCGCGATCGATGTCATGGATTTCAGCGGTCACACGCATCCCGCCATTCTCGCCGATGCGGTTCGCGTAGGTTATGTCTCCCATAGGGCCGATGGTATTGTATATCCACTTGTAGCGGTTGTAGAGACGCGCTTTCAGAACGCGTTCCTCCAAAACGTAACTGGGCTTATAAATCACCTTGAGGATGCCTCCTCTCGTATCGGCATCGAGATCGGGCGTTGCCGCCTTCAGTACCTCGGCCTTCATGACCGCTGCCGAGGGAATGGTGGTGAGTTTCGTGTCCGTGTTCTCCTGATCGATACTCACATTCGAGTAATCCAAGTCGGGTCGACGATTGATAGCTTCGTCGAGATTCGCATCCTCGACCAAATCGACTCGGTTCTTCTCCTGCACGATTACCTGATCGTCGGATTTCAAAGTCTCAACCGGCTGGGCAAAGACTCTGCTCAATATCAAGAATGGCAAACTGGCTGCGGCAAACAAATGACGATTCATAGAAAATGCATACCTACTTTGGCGTAAGCCTAGCGGGGCGCCAGCATTGATTGCGTGATCATCTCGTTACGGATCATCGACATTAGAAAAGGCAATCAACCTATTAGCTCGTAATCAGTATCTATTCAACAGATACGAAGCGCGACCCTAAAGGCATCCCATTCCCCATCCATTAATACCAGCCCTTCTTCAACCCTGGTCGACGCGCCTTGGGATGGGCCCAGAGGCTGAGCAGTTTGTCGCGCAGCTTTCCCTGCTCTTCATTTTCGATACGCTCATCGCGGATGGCGTTTACTATTTTGGAACAACGAATACCCTCATTGGCCACCCAGTGGACTAGTTCCGGTTGCGTTTTAAAACGTTCCTCATCCATCGTCTTGCCATGAACATCCAAAATGTCTCCGTGTACGTTCTTTTTGGGTACGGCCTTATGATGAAGAGCAACGATCTCCCATTGATTATTGAAAACCGGAGAACCCGAACTGCCCTCTTCTGTATCCGCTTCGTACCAACAATAGTTCTCCACTCCTGGAGCGTCCTCCAAGTCGAGCAGTCTACTGTTCTGGGTCACAACCATCTTGTCCTTGCCACCCGGATGCTGGATGATGTTTACCGAGTGTCCGATGAGAATCTTGCCTTGTTCCTCCAGCAAAGGAAGCCAGCCGTAGTCATCAGTAGGATTGCTCTCTTCGACTCCCAACACGGTAAAGTCGAGTTCCGCGTTGGTCAGAAAGAATTTATCAGGATCCAGATAGAATGTTTCTTCATGCCTTCGTTCTCCAACTCGATTGGACTCCGCGAACATTTCAATAGTCGATGCCACCGCTTTTGCTGTATCCGGAATTACATGATGGTTCGTCATGATCAGCGATGGACACACGAAAAACCCGGTACCGAATTCCAAGCCTCCACCAACCTCGATGCGGCCCACCGCTTTGCCCGCCTCGACTCCACCCTCCAGAAACTCGATGGAAAGAATGTCGTTACTCGCTCCGATTTTCCGTTCGAAGCCATGCTCGGCGGCTCGAGCCAGGCGACGTTCGAACTTCTCGGCTCTTTCGCCCGTATCAACAAGATCAACCTTGATTCTTTCCTTGGCCATCCGCTTGACGCGGTCGATCCGGTCCATTCTATCCGCCAGCCTTTCAGCGGCTTCGGCTAACACGACATCGGCAAGATCTTTTAAATTTATCGGCATAACATCTTTTCCTAACCTAGAGGTTGACTCAATTGGAAATTGTGATTTTTACCTATGATGTTTTGATATCCAAGTCTAGATAGTTTCTCCAAGAAAGGAAAGTAGTGTGAGCAAAATTTCGTACCATGAATATCAATCGTTGCTGCTTAGCGACGAAGTAGAAGACGAGAAAATTCTCGAATACTCCAAAATAGTGAAAGGAGCCAGTGGCTCCTTTGATTGGACATTGCAACCTGACCCGGAGAAGGTCGAAGTCAGTCAAGAAGAGCTTGAAGCCGAGAGCGCCATGCAGATTGGCAATTCCCTCTGTCGCTGGCGTCGGGCAAGACGATACTTCAAGAGAAAGAAGAACGGAGTCGACCTGCCCGTCTTGGTTTCCGAGGGCGACAGCTGGTTTCAGTTTCCCTTCCTGATAAAGGAAGTCATCGATCAGCTGGAGAATCACTATTTGATCTGGTCTGTCGGAGCGGCTGGAGATACGGCTGAAAACATGGTTTTCGGGCAAAAGAAAAAGAAGAAAACCGAGTACATGCGGGCGCTGAGGGCTCGCAAGAACGACAACGTGCAAGGCTTTCTCTTTTCCGCTGCTGGCAACGACATTATCGGCGAGGATCCAGACACCGGAAACGCGGCTCTTTTCGATATCCTCAAGGACTACAACGGCGATGATAATGACGTACATGGCCACATCAATTTTGCCGAGCTTGGCCAGCGCATGACTTTCCTGCGGCAGGCCTACACTCAAGTGATTGACAACATTCGAGCCGAAGACGGCTTCGAGCAGCTGCCCGTTTTCATTCACGGGTACGATTACCCTTTTCCGTATCCGTTCGGCAATGACGATCCGCGCGATCCTTCCTACGCCAAGCGAAACGAATGGCTGGGCGAACCGCTGGACAAACGCAACATCCCGCAGACTTCGACAGGTTTGCGACGCAACATCATAAAGGTCCTTATCGATACGCTCTACGACATGCTCAACGGCGTAGCCGGCAATTCGAACCAAACGAAAGTCTGGGTGGTCGACTGCCGCGGCGCCATGCCAAACGTCACTGACTGGAACGACGAAATCCACGGCACTTCGCAAGGGTTCGAAGTGGTCGGAAGGAGATTCACTGATACGATCATTGCGGCAACCGGCGTAGGTCCCAGGTAAACTAGCGCCGCAAAGCCATGGCAAGAGAATATGAGGTGACTCTGAAAGAAGCCAAGGAAGGCTACTATTTTAATTCGGGCAAATCGAGTGATATTAATAGGCAAATCTGCTTTGCTGGTATAGCTATAGCGTGGCTATTTCGCTCAAAGGAAAAAGGTCATATAGAATTCGACGTATTGTTAAGCACGCCCATTATACTTTTTGTGGTTTCTCTTTTTCTAGATATTCTGCAATACATGTACTCGTCGTTAGCGTGGGATATATTTTGCAATTCCAAGCAGAAAGAGGGTAAAACCGACGATGATAAAGTGACGGTTAATCCAAGCATTAATCACCCTTCTCTAACTTTGTTCTGGCTCAAGCATATTGTTACGATCTCAGCCTACGTTATATTATTTATCTTTTTGTCTGATAGGCTCTTCTGAATTTCTTAAAACGGCTGGAAGTCTCACACCTGTGTGAAAAGGGACGCAACCCAATTTTCGTCGCAACGTTAATCCCTCGCTAGCGGGATAAAGACCGCGTTTTATTTTTCCGCCACCCAAGCGATGCCATCCAAAACATGCTGGATGAATTCCTTTTGACGGAAGTTTTCCGCGTAGTGGCCCATGTTGGTATACCAGACTCTTCCGCCTTGGTATTCGTGACTCCATGTCACTGGATAGTAGGCAGGCAGCTCGGGCTGATTTTCCTTCACGTCGGCCGTAGCGACAACTTGAGCCTCTTGGTAGTTGCGATGGTAGTTCCAAAAATACCACTCCACCTTGTCCAGTCTCCATTTCATGGGTACTTTACGCGTCCATCGCTCGGCATTTTTTTCCATATTCACCCAATCGGCATAGCCTCGCCGTCCCAGCGGACCTTCCTTGGGACCGGTTTTATGCAGAACGCCCCATAGGCCGTACCAGAAAGGCCATTCCGCCTCGTTGTTTTCGCTCACGCCTTTGTGAGCGTGAGTGGCTCCATGGATGCCAATGACACCGCCTCCATTTCGTACCCATTTTTCGAAGGCCTTTTTCTCTGTATCGTTAAATATGATACCGGTATTATTGTCGAAAATGATGACGTCTATGTCCTTCAGCCCCTCGTCGGTGAAGAGTTCGCTATCACTAGCCTGAGTGAATTCCCACTTATGCGTTTCAGCCAGTTCCGCGAACACGATCTTGGCCTCGGCCCTCGCTTCCGTATGGTCGAAACGAGGCGACGACGGCGAATGCTCTCCCAACTCATCGATTCGGTGCACGCGAAGCTGAGCCGACGATAGCGAAACAGACAATCCCAGAGCGAGAACAACGATGAAAACGAACGATTTCACAAAAATGCATTTTCAGCCAGGGTTTGAGAGTGTCAAATTCCAAAAGGAACAGGGAGAACTGCGATACCAACAGCCGCGTCATTAACCTTCAACTACAAACTTTGCATGGAAATAAACTCACTATATCGTCGCAATTCTAGGGTTCCTGACCCAAGGTGTCACTCCGCTCGTAGCGTTTCAGCAGGAGTGACGGTGGTAGCTCGAAAGGAAGGTCCCAAAGAGGCCAGCAGCACGATCAGGACGATAGCCATCACAACTCCGGTAAAAGTCACCGGATCCCAAAAAGAGACGCCATAAAGCTGATCGCGAATAACCCAGCTGAGACTGAATGAGGCAATAAGCCCCAAGCTGATTCCGATTGTGGCCAGCTTTCCTCCTCGGCCGAGCACCAAGCTGAAGATGCTTTCCGTGTTAGCTCCGAGGGCTAGGCGTATACCGAATTCCTGCCTCCTTTGGGCGACAGTATAAGCGGTCACACCATAAATCCCGATTGCCGCGAGCAGGGCGGCTGCGCCTGCAAAAAGACCCAAAATACTTGTCGTCAAGCGACGCAAGAAAGATTGGCGATCACGTATGGCTTGCAGCGTTCGTATATCGGAAGGGGCAAGATTAGGATCGATTTCAGAAGCAATGCGGCGAATAGGATCTACCAAAGCGAGCGGATCGCTTTCGCTGCGAACAACTAACGTGAAATGATTAAAACCGGCTTGATAGGCAGGCATGTAGAGCGACTCTCGAGAATCGCGATCGATTCCATAGTGTTTGACATGGCTCACCACACCGACGACTTCATGCCATTCGCCCCGCTTCACTCGTTTGCCAAGAATATCCCCGTCAGGCCACCAACGTTCAGCAAAACGCTCATCCACTAGGATTACGCGTGGCGCGTTTTCATCATCGCGACTGGTAAACGCGCGACCAGCGATGAGTCGCATGCCCATTGCTTTCAAATAATCGGGGCTTACACGGCAGCACTCGGCATGTGGCTTCTTTCCTGGCTCAGCGGGTGGTTCGCCTTCCACCTCATAAGTGCTTTGCCAATTTCCAAGCAGGTTGGAACAGATGGCGGCATGCTTGACGGTGGGAAGAGGTTTAACGCGTTCCAATAGATCTCGATAAAAAGCGCGTTTCTTGTCATCATTGTCATAGGTCTTTCCCGGAAGCGAAAGCCTTAGAGTCAAGGTGTTGTCTGGGCTGTATCCAGGATCCGCTTCCAAGTAGCGTTGGAAGCTGCGAGCCAATAGCCCCGCTCCCGTCAAGAGAATCAAAGCCAGAGCGATCTCGGTCACTACCATGGCGTCACGCAGTCGGTGACGGCTTCGGCTCGCCGTAGCGGTTCGAGCGCTGCTTGAAGTGGCGGCGGCGGAATTGGCCAAAGACGATTGAAGGGCGGAAAACAGGCCGAAAAGAAGACCCGCTCCAAACGTGATGCCCAGAAAAAACAGAATCATGTTGCGATCGAGCATAGCCGGCTGGACCTGAGCCAGACCGAAACGATCGCCAATAGCTGCCAGCAAAGAATGGATACAAAGATAGGCAATCAGAATACCGCCACTTCCTCCCAAAATAGCGAGTATCAGATTTTCACTCAAAAGCTGCCGAATCATTCGTATCCGGCCTGCTCCAAGGGCGCTGCGCACAGAGATTTCTTGCGATCGTTTGGAAGCCCGCACCAAAAGCAGCCCGGCGATGTTGACGCATACGATGAGCAGGACGAAACCCACCGCGCTCATAAGTACAAGGATGCCTGGGCGAATGAAGGAAACCATACTGGCGTGATAGTCTTGAGCTGTGACTGTGTTGCCAGAATTGGTTTTTGGATACTCCTGTTGTAGATGTAAAGCCACGCGTTCCAAGTCGGCGTTGGCTTGAACTAGACTGACGTTGGGCTTCAGCTTGGCGATGCCTTGGATGCCAGGATGATTTCCCCGATTCATGAACCATCCGTGCTTCTCCAGAAGGCCGATCGGCATCCAGATGGCCGCGTTATTGTTGCGTAAAGGAGGAAAGCTAACACCCGCCGGCAGGATGCCGATAATCATGTAAGGCTCGCCATCTAGGCTGAGCGACTGGCCGACCACATTCGGGTCGCCACCATAACGCTCTTGCCACAGGGCGTGACCGAGAATGATACTTGGGACGGCGTTGAGGCGATCGTCTTCCTCCTGAAAAAGTCTACCAAGAAGAGGTTGAGCGCCTAGCAGGGGCAGCAAGTTAGAGGAGCATTGCAGAATGGAAAGACGTTCAGGCTGTCCAACGCCTGTAAGATTGTACTCCGAAAAACGATAGCAGGCCATGGTTTCGAAGGTTTCATTCATCTTCTGCCAGTCCTTAAAATTAGAATACGAGATAGACATTGGTCCAAAGGTCTGATTGGCCGGACGAATTCGCGCGAAGCGTTCAGCTTCGGGATAAGGAAGCGGACTAAGCAGAAATCCGTTCAAAAACCAGAATATGGCAACATTAGCTCCAATCCCCAGAGCCAAGGTTAGAATCGCTACAAAGGTGAATCCCTTTTCTTTGCGAAATTGCCTTAGAGCGAAACGAGCGTCGCGCCAGAAATCGAAGATGAGCCTGTTTGCCCAGCCTTTTTGTCCTGAATCGATTGGAGCGCGCGTTGAATCCATAGCAGAGGAACCTCTTTTTCAAGCGAGAGGAAGCGAACGCGATTTCCGCGTTCATAACCTTGAATACTCCGATCCAGGCTTATCGTTACAAAAAATCGATAGAAGTTTAGAGATTAGAAGCCATCTCATAAATAGTCATGCGCCTCGCTCAATCAGATATAGCTCAGAGCGAGGCGTGCTTGAAGAGCGAATACCTGAAGGTATTTGTCTTCAAGCAGAACGCGGCTCTGGGCCATATCTGGTTGAGCCCGAACGGGTTGCTGCCGAAATGGCCTTCAGCCGCGTTAGCTCTGCCGACAAATACCTTCGGGTATTCGCTCGGCAGAGCCGCCTTGCTGGCAGGCCATTTCGGCAGCAACGAGGTGTATGATTATTTATGAGATGGCTTCTAGTAGAATTTCCGAGAATCGCGCCTATTTTGAAAAGCGATTTCAATGCTTTTGGAATGTCATCCATTCACGGATACGATAATTCTCCAGAAAATCTTGTCCGTGACACGGTATCTGGTAATTTAGCGAGAAGTTGGCTTGAAAAGTAAGATAAACGGCTGGAAAGCAATGAACAGCCTGCCCTATCCTTCCATTCTTTAACCGCTTTTCGCTATAAAGAAACTCGCTGCTCTTACAAATGTCAGCTTCAGTCGATGATCGAAGAAAAACTTAATTTTGGCCGTTTTCTCTTGCAAAAAGCTCATTTCCTACAATTGTAGGAAATGGCGTGTTTAAAGTGTGCCATGAAAGCTAGGCTATCTAAAGGATCGGGCAAACAAACGGAGACTATCAATATCTCTCCACTGATCGATATGGTATTCATTCTCCTGATATTCTTTATCGTGACAACCGTTTTCGTGGAGGAGAAAGGAATGGCAATGAATACGCCAGATGTGGCTCCACCGACAACCGAAGACACAAAACCGATCATCGTCGAATTGAGAGAGAATGGAGCGATTTACTTCGAAGGAAAAGAAGTAGGACTAGCAGGCTTGACGGGAGTTCTGGGTAGCAAAGCAGCGAATGATGGGGGATCTGTTTTGATAAGAAGCGAAGAGACAGTTGTCATTCAAAGGATTGCTGAGGTAATGGATATTTGCCGGACAATAGGAGCAAAGAAAACAGTCCTTAATGTAGAAAGGAAATAAAACCCTTTTTAATGGACCGACATCCAAAAAGGCAATGTGAGAGATTAGAATTTCAATCACTAGGGTCCCTTGTGTGCCAATGCTAGTTCGACCCTTACTTCTTTTTCGGCTTATGCTCCACAAACTCGATCAAAGAAGATAGCTGCGATAGAATTTCAATAGTACCATCATATGCAGCTCGACTAGAGTTTGTATAACTCAATACTTCCTTTCCCAAGTGCTTTTCTAGTATTTTAGCGAAACCGGGCACATTAGAAAAACTTCCAGTGAAGTGAATTGGGGAGGCATTAAGCTGTATACGCTTTGATTTATCAATCTGATGCAAACATTTCGAGTAAACTTGACGGATTTTCAGAATTGTTGGAGTACAAGCCCTAGACGTCATTGAAGCGTCAATACGCTGGGCAGATTCTCTACCCACTTCGATCGAGGCAATCCAGGATTCCCATCCAATTGTGTCAATCGAAGAATCAAAACCGGTGCTGAGCAAATGCGACTCCAAAGATTTGGACTCAGGGACAAATCCCATGGTCTCATTAGCATATATTGCAATGTCCTGAATGATGGAGTCGAAACCGATTGGAGCGAACTCCAATGCGACGATACCAGCCAAGCTGATTACAGAAAAGACCATCCAATCTCTTTCGAAGTGGAGAAGAACACGTAATTCAGGTAGCTCGATTTTCAGACCTAGTCCGATAGCTGCAGCCATAGGTCCTTCCAGCAGCATAAGATCACGTGCACCGGCACTGGTGGCTGATTCTTTGAATGCTCTTTTGATTGTATCAATATTGAGCTGGCCACTCAATACAACCCTTGGAGGTACAAATTTCCAAGGTAAATATTTCTTAAAGCAGTACCGAAAAAAGGCTTCAACCAAATCGAAATCCCACGGCATGCCGAGTTTAAATATATTATGTACAGCAATATTCCCAGGCTCTTTTCCAGCCATTTCCTTGGCTTCGCCTCCGACGGCAAGGATCCTCTTAGTAGAAGAATGGATAGCAACGTAAGCCGGAACAATGGTCATGTTTTCACGACTAGTTCCAATTTGTATGTAGTCACTCGAAACATACAATGCCACATCAATGCCAAATTTTCCGAAAATATTCATTCTACACAGAACAGTTAAAGAAATTGAATTCTCTGAAAAAAGCTAGATAAACAAAAACGAAGAATAAAAATCGAGTAAGTATTTCTTTCAAATTTCTAGCGTTGCATCGGATTTGCTTCTAATGAATTCTCTCCACTGTTCGGGCGTGTATCGAAAACTTCGAGTACGGCTGCCATTCGCTATGCCAATGTTAAATCGATACCCCACAGTGATAATAATGATGTCGCGTTCGAAAATTTTGGATTCGTTAGCAAATGCGATACGAGCAACTTCAAGGGCATATCTATCCAATTTTTCAATACGGTACGGCGAAAAGGCTGTGATGTCCAAGTGCCGAATCACGTTCTTGCCTGTTGAATTACTATAGCTTCGAGTGACTTTATCGTGAACACCTACGATTTTAATCGATTCATGACTTTCAAGTGTTTGGTACAACTCAACGACTTCAGTCAGATCTAACCCGAGATTCCTTACGAATTTACCAAGGTAGCCAATAAGTAAGATCGCAAGGGCAGCCAAAGTTCCAAGAGCTACGAAATGGCCTTTCCAAAAAGGAGTTGAAGTCACTGGAACATCGACTTTCGAACGCACTACGTAAGTGCCACAGAAAAGATCATGCAGAGATTGACGTGTTTTGCTATTGAATACATAAAGGTATAAAATGCACAAACCTCCACCAAACAGGACGAGACTGATGAGGATTTGAATGGTAAAATTGTTGTATTTGGCTGGAAGAACGAGACCATTGAGAAAATAGGGACAAGCCAATATTGAATAACGAACTAGGGAGCGGCTTAATGAAATCTGCTGATTTCCGGCGTCGACCACTTTTATAGACATCAGCCGTTTGCCCAAAGTCTGCCCACTGCCTAAGGTAGAATTGAGCAGACCAAAATAAGTGAGGGCGATTACGAAACCGAAAAGACGTCCCCATTCACCTAGACTTATGAAGAAATCAATAAAAATAAATCCTAGAATACTTCCAAGAATAGCTAGCAATAATCCATCTATAAGAAAAGCGAATGACCGAGGCCAAAAGCCAGCAATCGGCCTGGCATTTGTGTTAGAAGATTGTTTGCTCTGCGTATTGTATAATTCAGGACTGGGAATTTCTGAAGGATCTGACACGAGGCTAAGAATTTTTAGTTTACCTATTTTTGAGCGAGCCAGTCGCTTAAGGATTCATTATCCCATTCCGTAAGTTTAACGATCCCTCTGCGCAGGAAAACGACTCCTATCACTAAGCCTGCCAGAAAGCCTCCAATATGGGCCCAGGCCGCTACGCCACTATCACCAGTGAGGACGCGGAAAAAATCAATGACAAGCCAGATTGAAGACAAGCCCCATAATGGCATTTCAAAAGTGCCAGCTCGGAAAAATAGAAAATAAAAAATACCGACACCGTTTCTTGGATACATGGCAGTTGCCATACCGATGATTCCGTTAATTGCCCCACTCGCTCCTACAGCAGGATCTCCATCCATAACATTATGGACGATTGCGGCAGAAAGCCCAAATCCAAAGTAAAGAAGAGGATATATTAGGTTGCTGGTGTTGCCACAGATAGCGTTACCGAAAACCCATAGGAACATCATGTTGCCAAACAGATGCCACAACCCCGCATGTACAAATACATGACCTATCATCCCGAATGGATTCCACCCATTTAAAACCCATCCATAAACCAAATCGCCATCCGAAAATATAAGAAAAAGCGAGATAAGACTAGTCATTCCGATCAGTATCCAGTTGG
>JANQKI010000248.1 GCA_028281165.1 Opitutaceae bacterium
AAGCCGCAGACTGTTCTCCAAAGCTATCGGCGAAGATATTCTGCATGACGTAGCAAGTGTAGCCACCGATCGCGATGAACTCGCCGTGAGCCATGTTGATGATTCCCATCAGTCCAAAGGTTATAGCTAGGCCAAAAGCCACTATCAGCAGCACAGAACCTAAGCTAAGACCACGCACCAAATTGCCCCAGCGTTCGATCGTTTTCTGACGATTATCGATCTGCTTCAAGGCTGTCGCGCAAACGGTAGCCAGTTCGGCGTTTCCTTCCTCTAGAGCTTTGGTCTGTATTGCGGAAATCTGATCTCGACCTGGCAACGACTTCAATTCCCCAAGTCTTTGAATGGCCTGGATCAATTCTTCAGGGCTTTGATGATTTGCCAGTAAAATGATATTGATCGCCTCTTCGAAAACAACCTTGGCTCGATCATTCGATTCAGCATCAAGCTTGGCTTGAAGCGGCTCAAGGTACTCTAGACGCTGGGTTAATCCTAGTTTAAGAGCAGCCTCGACGCGTGTGCTGACATCGGGAGAAGCTAAATCTATGGTATCCGTTATTTTCTTAAGCTCGCGACGCAGACTGCGCGAGGGACGAACCTTCTCAACCTTATCGGATTCCGTATCCGGAATTTCGATAACCTCATTATTCGACAGCCTTCGATACTGCTCGGAAATACGTTGTAGAATAATGGTCTCCGTATCCGAAATTTCATACGAATAGACCTCGCCGACGCGCCAAGCATCTACGAATTCCTTGATGAACGGATCGCCTGAAGTTGCCAGCTCTTCGAGAATGCCAGCTTGCTCGGATCTTCCGGCAAGAGCGAGTCGTTCAAGAACGTCGCGAGTGGCAATATTGTCTTCTGCGGCAAACGCCGGAAAAGCGGACAACGCAAAAAACAAAAATGCTTTTTTGATCATAAAGTGAGGAGCGGAAATGAAACACTTTTGAAAATCGCTTGGCGAAGCTAGGGGACTCCGCCAAGCGATGAGAAAGATATGTTGTAAGGAGAACCTTTAGTTGAAGGTTCCCTTCAAGAAAGGCTCGCCGTAAACGTTCTCGAAAGACTCAAGAATTTCGAACTGACCGTCTTCTAGCGTCTCGCCGATGTACACGTTCTTGGTCAAGTGGTGATTCGGCTGGGTCTTCACTGTACCGCCAGGACCATCAAAGGAAATGCCCGACCAAAGCGCTTCGATTACTTCGTCAACATCGAAGGTACCTGCCTTTTCAACCGCAGCCTTCCAAAGGTAGACACCATTGTAAGAGAGAACCATTGGAGAGCAGGTAACACGACCTTCTTTTTGCACGTAAGAAGGAGCGTCATTCTTCAGCCAATTTTGAAAATTCTTAACGAACTTCTCGTTGGCAGGCGTATCCAGAGACATGAAGTAGGTCCAGCATCCAAGATGGCCAACCAGGTCCTTCGTTGGCAAGCTACGGAATTCGTCCTCTGACAAGCTATAGGAAACAATCGGGCAATCGTCAGCCGTTAGACCGGAAGCAGCGATTTCTTTAAAAAAGGGAACGTTGGAATCGCCGTTGATCGTGTTGATCACACAAGCGTCGCCAGAAGCGGCAAAGGCTTTAATCTCAGCAACGATCTGCTGGTAATCCGTGTGGCCAAACGGAGTGTACTTGCCGGCAGAAATAACTTCACCGCTGGCATCTCTGCGCAGACCGCCACCGATATTTTCCACCGGAATGCCTTTTGATTGAAGATACTCGAAAAGAACCAAATTGGTCGTCTGAGGGTAAACGTAATCCGTACCGATCAGATAGAATTTCTTGTATCCCTCCTTCAGGAGATAATCCACAGCCGGGATAGCCTGCTGATTAACAGCCTCAGCGGTGTAAAAGATATTTGGAGACATTTCCTCACCCTCGTATTGAACCGGATAGAAGAGCAGTCCGTCGTACTTCTCGTAGATAGGAAGAACGAACTTTCGACTAACCGAAGTCCAGCAACCAAAAGTCACCGCCACCTTGTCTTGAGCCAAGAGCTGCTCGGCTTTTTCAGCGAAGGTAGGCCAGTCGGACGCTCCATCAACGACGACGGGTTCGATCTTCTTTCCGAGAACGCCACCACTGGCATTGATTTCATCGAAGGTAAAGAGGAGGATGTCTCTCAGCGATGTTTCGCTAATGGCCATCGTTCCACTTAGGGAGTGTAGGACGCCTACTTTTACGGTGTCTTCCGCTTTGGCAACGGATGTGATTAAGGCGAATAGGGAAAGGCTTAGCGCCAGTTTCTTGAAAAGCTTCATATTCAATAAAGCGGGTTAGGAGTTATTTTTCTGATTAAAGGATTAGGAAGTGGTGGAAAGGATCCTTGGGAGGAGAACTTCCCGTGACTTTCTAGAGACTAACTCCTAAAGCAGCAG
>JANQKI010000285.1 GCA_028281165.1 Opitutaceae bacterium
CGGCGACCGTAATTTAGCTCCAGGAGCATGGGGAGACCCTCGTCAAGTCGAGGCAAGGCAACCCCATAGGTGGGTCGTCCTCCTAGATCTGTCTGGAAATCGGTAGGAACTGTTTCGTTCGGAATGGGCCAACGCGCGAAGGCGACTTGATCATTCGTATCCGAATGTTGGAGAAGCAGATCGTTGGAAAATCCTTCGTAGCCGGTAAAATAGCGTTCGTACCAGTTTCCGATAAAAATATCGAGCCGACCATCTTCATTTACGTCATTAATCGCTATGGCGGCGGTTGTGGCCAGGGACGCTTCCTTAAGAATGACTGGTTGGTCGAAAGTACCGTCTCCTAGACCTCTTGCCCATGAGGTTCCTTGGGGACCTTCGCTTGGCCTTTCATAGTCGTCTTGGTAGATGTCCAGGTAGCGAGTGATTATGGCATCTTGAATTCCATCGCTATCCAGATCGGCGAACACCAGAAGATCGTATCTTTGAAGTGAGGGCAATCTGGTATCCGTTTTCCTGATAAATTTTGGCGATGAATCGTCTGTTGATAAATAAACTATCGGTGGCGACGGCTCTTTCCCTTCAGGCATGAGGATCGCGTCGGCCGCGAGATCATTATTCAAGTCAGCGAATTTGACTCGTGAAACTTGATGACCTGAAAGCCCTGCACTCGCGGTGGCGTCCTCCCATGTCTCCGAATGAGAAGAAACGGCAAATAGAGCGAAAGCAATTAAAATTTGGATACTATCTGTCTTTCTCTTCATCGAACTGATGGATAGTTTCCAAGAGAATGCGAAGGCGACGCAAGTCTTCGCGGGTTGATGGAAGGAGTGGAAAAACATGTGTTTCAAGCGTCAGATGAGTCAACGTTTGATCGTTCACCAAGGCTCTAAGTTGGCCGAGCCAATTGACGCCTCCGTCGCCTATAAGGCGATTTTCCCATTTATTTTGAGAAGTGGGAATGGCGTCTTTTATGTGAACGTTTTGCAGGAACGGCTTCACCGCGTCGTATCCAATCGGATACGCTGCTTCTCCTGAAACGACAGCGTTGGCCGGATCCCAATTGATACCTATATTGGGAAGGTCGATGGAGCGTATGGCATCTGCTGTGTGAACCCCCGTATCACAATAAGAGCCTGGTTCGTTTTCGACAGCGAGTTCCAAACCGAAGTCCGCTGCGATTTGACCCGCCTCCCTAATGCGTTGCAGGACTTCTTTAAGAAGTCCCCCCTTCTCTCGTAGGAAGCCAAAGACGATTATGCGTGGCGCTTTGAGTCGGACAGCCATTTCGCATGTCTGAGGGAGCGTTTCCTCCATCTCTTTGCGGAGATTTTCCGTATCCGATAATTCAATTTTGAATACACCAGGAGTCAGAGCGGTAATTTCTATTTCGTTTCGTTCGACCGCGTCATGAAGCCTCGTCTCGCGCCCATCGCTAAAATAAGGTACGCGATTTTCATAGGAATCGATACAGCGAATTTCGTATTTGCTGAAACCAAGGCTAGCTCCTTCGGTTAAGGCTTCGTCCAGGTCCAAGGAGAGTTCGTCGCTTAAGATGGCAAGTTCCACAAGATTGAGGCAGAAGTTTGATAAGAGACCGCTCAGCGGGTGATTCTCCTTTCTACCTTCATTTCTCCTGCTTGGCAGACCTTGTCCCGCTTTTCGGTAAAATGATTTAATGCAAGCTAACTTCCTCGCACCCGCTTGCGATAGGCGGATGGGGGCTCGCCTGTTGTTTGACGAAATACGCGTGAGAAATGATAGACATCGCAAAACCCGAGCTCGTCGGCTAATTGCTTGAAAGGAGTGGCCTCCTGATAGATCGCCGCGCAAGCTCGCTCGATTTTTCGCTTGGTTTGAAATCTTCCGGGAGCTTCGCCCATGCGGTTAGCGAAGAGCTTGCGGAAGTTCTCGTAGCTAAGCCCAACCCTTTTGGCTACGGTTTGCGGCGGAAGCCAGGTTCCATTGATCGGTTCTGAAAGTTGCTGCAGGCTTTCCTCAAGCCACGTTTCATCT
>JANQKI010000245.1 GCA_028281165.1 Opitutaceae bacterium
GGCAGAGCCCGATCCGCTAAATCCTGAACGTTGTGGAACTCATAGATGAGCATAAAAGGGTTGAAACCCAAAATCGCTCCAACCAGCGCCAGGATGATAGTGAATCCTAGAAAAAATCCTGAACGTAGCTTGAACTTTTCCGAAGGCTTACGATATGCGTCATTCGGAATGGGCGATTGTAAGACTACGTCACTCATTCGAGCCCCCCACTGACCAAAAGCTTGCTCCGGGCATAACCGCTCAGGCGTTCGCACAAATGAACTACCACGACGATTACCACGATCGCCATTCCCATACGTCCGTATTCGAGTAATGAATATGCTCTACTCAGCTCATAGCCTATTCCCACTCCAGCAAGACCTCCTAAGACAGTGGCCGCGCGCACATTGACCTCAAAGCGGAAAATCGAATTGGAAATAATGGCCGGCATCACCTGTGGAATAATGCCATAGCGAATCGATTGCCAGAGACTGCCGCCGTTAGCTCGAATCGCTTCGAGCGACTTGTCATCCACTTCCTCTATACCATCAGCCCAAAGCTTGCCCAGCATGCCTAGACTACCCAAAGCCAAAGCGAAAACCGCCGGAAATACCCCGACCCCAAAGGCGGCAATGAATACGAAAAGGACGACCGTATCTGGCAACGATCTTTCTAGTCCGAGAGATATGCGAGCGGGGAGACGGAACCAGGGCTTGGAAATATTTCGGGCGCCTGCAATGGCCACGATGATGGACAGACAAGCCGCCAATGGAGTAGCCAGAGCCGCTAGCAGAACGGTTATAGCTGCAGCCTTAAGCATAAGCCACAGGGTGCTGAAATCCAAATCGATGAAGCGCAAATATACGTCTCCATTCACTAGCAGGCTTTCAAACAGTGATCCCAAATCAACCCGGCAAGCGCGCATGGCGAAATGGACGGCGATCGCCATGACCGTAAGTAAAAGCGATACCTTGATATAGCGCTTGGGACTGTATTCGCTTAATACCGACATTTTGGGCTAGCCCGTTGCCGGCACCATTTGCTTGAACTCCTGTCCGTTTGGCTGAGAAATCTCCAATTCCTGTAACTCGTCCCCATAGATATCGGCAAGCTTTCGCGGCGAGATTTTCGGGGCGCCATTGTAAACAACCTCTCCATCCTTGATGGCAATCACCCGCGTGCAGTACTTCGCTATGAGATCAGGCTGATGAAACACGCCGAGAACGGGAGTCTTTTTGGCCAGGTTAGCCAGAATCTTCATGATCGCCTTAGCATTCTTGGGATCGAGATTGGAAACCGGTTCGTCCGCCAGGTAGAATGAAGGCTTTTGGAAAGTGGCTCTCGCTATAGCTACACGTTGCATTTCGCCTCCACTAAGCGAATACGCTCGACGCTCCGCGAAACTCTCCATGCGCACGTCCTTCAAGGCCTCAAAGGCCTCTCTTGCTTCGCGATCGGTAAATCCGTAAAGCCAGCTTCGCAATGGATGGATGCAGCCCAGCTTTCCGATCATCACGTTTTCAAGAACCGTGAGCTGCTGTACTAGATTCAATCCTTGGAAAATGACTCCGATGTGGCAGCGTACTTGCCGGAGTTGATTCTGCTTAAGATCGCTAATGCAGTGGGTCTTTCCATCAGGCGAATCGAAATCAACCGTTCCCGATGTGGCGCTGGTCAGCCCTAAAACACAACGGAGGGTAAGCGACTTTCCCGCGCCGCTTGGCCCCAGAACTCCAACAAATTCGCCTTGCTCTACATTAAAGGAGACGCCGTCAAGCAGCTTTCGCCCGTCCGGCAACGTTTTGCATAGATCCTGGACTCGAAGCATATCGTGAGAATCCTTCGTATCAGTCCAGCAACTTCATGTGATCGATATTCCGAGCTATCTCGCGATAGTAGTCATAGATCGAGTCGTCGCCGGGCATATAAACGATATTGGGATTGATGTAGATGTTCCTGATGAGCTCCCAAGTCTCGGGATCTTTTTGCGGCAAAGAAACATAGGCGTCCTGCAGGGCTTTCTTCAAATCTTCGGGCAGCGCTCCGCGCACGGAAATCGGGCCATTCGGCATCCAATCCGATCTCCATAGAATCCGAACTTCATCTTCCGAAATCGCTCTACGTTCAATCATGCGCTGAAAGGTCGACGAGGCGACGGCCGCAACATCCGTTTTGCCGGAGACGGCGGTCATCACATTAGCTGTATGGCTCATGGCGAAGACGACTTCCTTGAAATCGCGTTCGGGAACGATCTCGTGATCGGAAAGAAATCCGCGCGGCACCAAATGACCCGAGGTTGACGCCGGATCGTTGAAGCTCAAGGTAAGCTCGCTGCTTCGCTCAAGCACATCCTCGATCGATTTTAATGAGGAATCGGCAGCCGTTATCAGATAAGACTGATAGGCTCCAGGACCGTAATCGGTCGTCCCACGAATAACAAGCGGCTCCACATTGGCCTTTTGCTGAGCGATAAGGTAGCTAAACGAGCCGAAATTCATGATATCGATTTTGCCAGCCCGCATAGCCTCAATCGCAACGTTGTAAGAGCCCGTGTGAACTACCTTGACCTGTACATCAAGAGTACGTTCGAGATAGGAAGACAAATTGTCATATACAACATTGCGAGCCAAACGCTGCGTTTCCTCTTCAGGCGGGTTGTGGCCGAGCACTAAAACCGTGGGCCATCCGCGCTCATCGAGCTGGGTTCGAGCTGAGCTGTCAGAGCAGCCATTTGCAAAAATGGCAGCTATTCCCAGGACAAGGACCAGCAGCCATTCGGATTTTCCAAGCGCTTTTAGAGTTTTCTTCATCTCCAGTTCCTGCCTAGCAATTCGCTTTTCTTAAGCAGTCGCTAGCTCTTGTAGCTTTCCGTCGACAAGTTTGAGCTGTCTGTCTGCAAGCTTCTCTAAAGTGTACTCGTCATGAGTGATGAGAATGACGGACGTTCCGTTTCTTTTTAGCTCAAGTATCATCTCAATGACTACGTCTTTTGTCTTAACGTCGAGCGATGCGGTAGGCTCGTCGATAAGCAGAAATCTTGGGCTGGAAATAATCGCCTGAACCACGTTGATACGTTGCTGCTCTCCTCCCGAAAAGGTCGATGGATAGGCGTCCCACAATTCCTGAGGCAAGCTAAGCCGGTCTAGAAAAGTCTTTGCCGTTTCAATCGCCTCATCATGTCCAACTCCGTCGAGTATCAACTGTTCCCCTACAACTTCAAGAGCAGGCACACGTGGAATGACCTGGAGGAACTGCGAACAATAGGTCATCTCATTGCGACGGATTTGCAGAATCTCATGCTCGCTGGCGGCCACGAGATCAATCCGACCAAAAGTATCAGACTCGTACCAAATGGAGCCTTCGTTAACGAGGTAGGTGCCGTAAATGCACTTCATGAGGCTGGACTTGCCTGATCCAGACTTGCCCGTGAGACCGATAATCTCGCCCTCTTCCATTGAGAAGTTTATATCCTCTAGAGCGTCGATATTCTTATCGTTTAGTATGTGCATGAGGAATTTCTTCCTCAACCCTGTGACTTCTAAAAATTGGCTCATTTTCCGTATTCGATTTCTAGATTCAGATCAATTCTTAATGAGATTAGAGCAGGCTGCTAACGAGCAGTTGCGTGTATTCATGTTGTGGATCTTGCAGAATCTGGTCGGTGAGACCCGCTTCAACAATGCGCCCGTTTTTCAACACCATAGTGCGATCGGTCAGCATGCGGATCACACTCAAGTCATGCGAGACGACAATCATCGAGATGCCGAGCTGGCGCTGCAGCGTTCTGATTAAATCCAGGACCTTGGCTTGAACCGAAACATCCAGGCCGGAGGTCACTTCATCCAAGAACAGGAGAGGCGGGTTGTTGGCAATGGCTTTGGAGATCTGAACTCTTTGCTGCATGCCTCCAGAAAAGGAGCTAGGAACGTTGTCCATACGAGGGATCGGCACTTCAGTTCGTTCGAGCAGAGAACTTGCTCGCTCGCGAATGCGACCGACATGGAATTCTCCCGCCATCAGCAGCTTTTCCGCAATATTTCCGCCAGCGGAAAATTTGAAATTCAATCCGTCACGAGGATTCTGATACACCATTCCCATCAAGTGGTTGCGAATATAGCGCTTCTTTTGATTAGAAACGCTGAGGAGATTTGTGTCACCTCTTTCAAAGCCGCGATACTTCACGTCCCCGGACGTAGCCTCTTGATCGAAATAAAGAAGCTGAACAATGGTGCTTTTTCCAGAACCGCTTTCTCCCACCAAGCCGAGGACCTCGCCATGGTTTAAATCGAAATCGATTTCCGCGCAGGCGACGATAGCATCGGTCTCCGGACACTGATTGGTGCCAAACTTTGGGCCCGTGTAACGAATGGAATTCGAGATGGGCTCGCCGTAGATTTTCGTTAAGCCCCTCACGCGGAGCAACCAATTGTCTGAGTTTTCCTTAACCATGAGAGTCGCTACGATTGGGGGTTGGTGAAGAGGCGCTGATGAGGACGAGGTCCCTCTCTGAGCTTATCCAAAAAGTTGCTGTCGTTGATAACGTGCTTTCGGCTGCCTTCCGTCTCGTAAATCTCATCCATGAAAGCATCTCCTTCACCTGTAACCGAACAGCGGATACCTTCGAACTCTTCGACGCGAAACTTGATATCCTCGAATTCCAAAGGTTCAACCAGAGTATGCGGCGGAACGCAGTGAATACGTTTTTCGCGTCCCGCAGCGAAAACGTGGAGGGTGTCGCTATGGCTTAGGTTAGGCACGTCCCAACGCGGGATAGGCGAAGGCGTCATGATGTAGCGCTTATTCACTTTCACCGGGTATCCAGCGCCTCGCATAATAGCCCCAAACTTTACATAGGACTCGTAGAGCGAAACCCACATTTTGGCGTAGTCCGCCTCGGCATGCATTTGGCGGGTTTTGAATTCGAAACGCTCGACTCCTCGAAGCACTTCAGGCTGAGGAACTTGGAAAACGATGATCTGCTTGTCAGTGAGTACTTCCTCGGTAATTCTGTGCCGCGTCTGAACAATTGTCGCTTCGGCTGTATCGAAAGTCGTCTTACAGCCTGTCATACGCTTAACGAAGTTGCGCAGATTACAGGCGTTTACGCTAGCATCGCTTCCTTGGTCGATAATCTTAAAGGTGTCATTAGGGCCGATAAGCGATAGAGAAGCGTGCAAGCCACCAGTGCCCCAACCCCGTGAAATAGGCATCTCGGGGGAAGAGTACGGGACCTGATATCCTGGAATCGCTACGCCTTTAAGAATCTTGCGACGAATTTCCTTCTTGGTCGTCTCGTCGATAAAGGCGTAATTATAGCTACGGCTGAATTTTTCTGTCGTGATCATTTTAAATTATTTCTTCCACCCACAGATAGCGCAGATCTTCACAGAAGTTTTAGATGGCGCATATTGTGTTTATTTTAAATTTATGTATTTTATATTTAACTACAAAATCTAACTTTATCTGAGTCATCTGTGGGCAAAACTTTTATAATAACTCTGGCACATCCTCCGCTTCGGCAGTTCCAACCGTATAGGTCTTTCGCTTTTCCTCTTTGCCGTTCTGCGTCTTATCTTCCTTGCGCTGCATGGCTTTTCTCAAATTGTCCAAACCGGATTGGAAAGTAACGTAGTGAGGGAGCTTGAGATGGTTGGTGAATCCGTATGACTCTACACCTTCCGTATGGTAGAGAACGAATTCCTGACTATTCGCTGGGTGCTCGTCGTCGATACGCATACTCCGATCAAGTATGCCCATGCATATGGCTTTGGTTTCATTGTGTCCGAAGCAAAGTCCGTATCCAAGAGTCATGTACGGTACAGGATCTTGCTTACGCTGTTTGACTTTGGAAATGACCTCAGCCTCGGTCACTTTGATCGTTCCAATGCAACGCATGCGGCCTCTACGGTCCTTAACCGTCACACGGGTGTAACCAACTCGCAGTTCACCGATAGTCGGATGAGCGGAACCAAAGCCTCTCATCGACGAATAGGCCAACGAGCAAATGCCGCCCGTTTCGGCTCGAGCCAGAGCTTGCAGAGCAGCGGATCGCGGAGCAGGAAACTTGATGGCTTCACGCGTGATGTCGACAACGCGCTGGTCCTCCTCATCATCGACAGCCTGCATCATACCTTGCTCGATTAGAATATCGATGACCTTGCTCCAGGAACCTTGAGCTTCGAGAAACTCGTCCTCCGGAATATCAAACTCTTCTAAAAACGAACGGATATCCTCTGAATCCTCCGTCGTAAGATCCGTGTTGAGCAACCGAACCGAATAATCCCGAGTCGGGCCCAAAATCTGACCGCCCGGCATTTCGCGAAAAGCGGATGATATCCTACGCGTGACACGCATATTACGCGTATCCACAATCTGCGAATAGTAGGAGCGATTCAACGTGGCCCGATAGGCCCGCAGAATAAAGGCCCCTTCCAGAGGACAGCCTTGTACTTGCTTCAGAGCAAGAGCCGCGTGCTCCGGAGCGTAAAGCGAACCTTCTCCCATGATCTTATCGACTAAGGCTCCGAGCTGGGTTCTTATTTGCTCGATTTCGAGAACCTTGCTACGGCTCTGCACTCTTTCGTATTCAGTTAGTCGTGACGCATTCTCAATTGCGTCTTCGCCTCCTTTTATGGCAACGTATCCCATGCGAAGATAAAGTTAAGCGATTCGTTTGAGGTTTGAACTTCTGGGCAAACACGCGACAAAGGCCTCTCCATCAAGACCATCGCTCGTGAATATAACATCTACTCCCAGAGGAAACTCGAAATTCTTTTCGTTCAGGGCTTCAATCCAAGAGGCTTCCAGCCCGGCCACAAAGAGTTTTGAGACGTCTTTCACGCCGGGACCGCTTATTTCGATCCCTAGCGAATCAGGAACTTCATCATTGGAGAGTCCTTCAACTTGGATCACAAAAGTGGCGGACTGTTCTGGATACGTCAGGATTCCTTCTTTGGCCAACTGAACGATTTCAGCCGACTCGTCACCATCAACGACGAGAAAATCAGCTTTCTCCAGAGAGCTAGGCAGGCTGCCTGTGTTAATCCTAATGTAGTCTTCTGCCTCCGCATTTCCTTTGGCGAGATAAAAGCTGGTATCGCGATTCAGCAACGACATGCAAACCGCCATAGTCGATCGGATGATGCCTTCAGGGGGACTCAGATCGACATCCTTGAGCTTGTTGATCTTTCCTGGACGCGCCATCGAATCAAGGACGGAGCGAAAGTGAAGTTGGGCATCGAATACCTCGTCGTAAGCTACTTCTCTAATCATCGATCAATCCTCCTCCATTAATTTAAAGTCGACCCGCGTCTTAAGCGTGCGGGCATATTCTTCTTTTTCGCGGCGTTCGACCACTGAGCGCTGCGTATCTAGAAAATCGCTTAACCGCGAATCTTCTATATTCGATTGTATTATAGCATCCAATACAGCGATACAATATCCTCTAACAGGCTCCTCGCCGAGACAGAGCCCATATCCAAGCTCTCCATCGACCTCTACTTCACATTCCGTGGTGAGAGCCTCGCCTAAATAGAATTCCTGCTTTTCCAGAGAATCCTCCGCTCGCACCATGGTGAGGCAAACCGAAGGTTCTTTAAGAACTCTAATGGAATAGTCTTTTTCGATTTCTTCAACGAACCCCTTGATCGATTCAATGGGGCATTCACACATTACATAATCGGAATCGTAGCGCATTTTCGGCTACGAAGTTCTCAATTGTATGTTAAGAACGGATGAAGCGCTAATAAAAGTCTAGAAACGAGCTCTTAAGCTCCACAGGCGTTTCGTTAGGTAGTCTTTATCCCTAGCATTGTTGGCTCAGAAGTCCATCACCATGAGTATGTTAACTCGGTAGGGAGGCATGTCCTCATGCCTCCGCAAGCATGAAGGATTAAGGAGGCTTGGGGACATGCCTCCCTACCGCAAAAAAGGGGCTGTGGGGCGATTGCTGATTGCTCACGCGGTCAACGACCGCGTCTACAATTTCAAATAGCCGTTATTAAATCGCTGCCTCAATCCCAATAAACGGGAATCCGCGCTTTAGAAGCTACCGCAAAACCATCCTGCAGGCGAGGAAGGAAGAGCCATTCCTTTAGAGATCGCTGACAGCGCTCGAGCAACTTCGGGTTCAGCTTGTCTTCAACCTCCACGGACTTAACCAAGCCAGCTTCGTCAATGGACAAAGTAAAGACTGTCTTGCCGCTTTTCTTAGAGACCAATCTATCAAGACCTGCAAAATCGATCGGATACCGGTGCACAAGAGACGCCGAGCGATCGGATGCGCCATTCGCCATCTGAAAACCGGTAATCAGTTTTTCATAGAAATCCTCAAATATTCGATTAACCAGCGGAGTCGCTCGCTTCCGAACATCGGATACAATTTCGCCTTCCTCTGAAAAGAAAAGAAACGTGTAGTTGATACTATGATTCACGTAATCGTAGACGGTTGGAGATTTCAACGAGATAGCGTGAGTCCTGCCTCCTTGCAAATCGCCAATAGACTGGGCAACCATCTCATAGAGACCGCCCTCAGTGAAAAACACCGTCGCCATGACCACATTGGAAAAGTCGCGACTGGGCGTCAAATTCGCCTCGACTTGAATGCCCTCAGGCTTTCGGGAAGCGAATCTCGAAGCTATGGATACAACATCCTCATCTTCTTTCAGGACGATGGCTTCACTGGATACGACTCTTATTTGGCCCTGGGCAAATCCTGAGCCTTTAGCCAATTCCATTCGTGTATCATTGATGTCTATACGGTTTCCAGCGTCGTCCTGGGCTGTGAGGGCTTCGGAATGGGCGGAGGAAATCTCAATC
>JANQKI010000001.1 GCA_028281165.1 Opitutaceae bacterium
AAGGTATTTTACGGGTCCAATATTACGACCTTCATCAGAAAGATCAGCGTAATTGAAAGAACCGATGCCGGGATAGTCCCAAGGAGTGTATTCGACATAACCTTGTCCCGTTCCCCGATAGTTGCCAGCCTCGGCATCCACCCACTCGTCGTAGGCAAGACCCGCCGTATCAAAATCGTCCCGATCATTGAAGGTGAACATGTACTTCAAAGTCGCATCTCCCGAAGGGAATTGATATTTCGCTTTGGCCTCATAGCGCCGCGCCATTCCTTTACCCAGACCTTCGAGGCCGCGAGGCGTGAATTCGAAATGCGATCCGGTAGCGTAAGCCGTAAGACCGGGTATGATCTCACCGAATTCCACTTTGCCGAAAAGACTGATGTGATCGAAAGATCCGTAGGTTAGATTGACCATGGCTCCTGGTTCAACGGAAGGATCTTTGGTGAAGTATTGCAGAGATCCGCCCAGAGCTTGGTAAGCCGGGGTCGTGACGTCGCCCGCTCCCTGCGAGACTTTCACTGTAGTGAGATTCTCGCTACTTACCAGGCGCCCTATAGGAGAGCCATAGCGAGCCGAGCTATTTCCGACCGGAACGCCATCAAGCGTAACCCCTAAATTGTCGATATCGAAAGCGCGAACACGAATATCGTTGCCGAATTCATAGAACCCGAATGGATCGCGGGAAACCACATTCACTCCAGGAATGCGGTCGATCATCTTTTCAGGCTGTACGCCAGGAATGATGATATCGAGTGTCTCGAGATCCAGCGAGTTATTCGCTCGGCTTTCGCCCTGGCCGACAGCGGTAAAGGTTTCGAGAACTTCCATGCCATCCTCGAAACTCGAAGTTTGCGCCACACTTACGAAAGAAAAACCGGCCGTGGCAAAACCGATGAGGAAGTTACGCAACGATCGACTGGTCATATCGCTACGAGCAGGTGCCCGCATACCAGTGGAGCTGCTGCATCCGTTTAGCAGTTTGTTTTTAGACATCTTTTTAATCGGTTAAGTTAGAATTAAACCGACAGTTCTTAAGCATTTAAGATGCCAATCCAGAAAAATGTCCTTTTTGAAAGTCTAATATTGTTTCCACTTCAATCTCTGTAGAGATCGTAACTTAAATCTGGATACTAAAATTTGGCTTTATTTATAATATACAGTTAAACAGCCCGGAAATAGGACTAGAATCAGAGCTAAAACAGCGAAGAAAGAGAATAGCAGATATTCCCGTAAAGAGCATCGAGGGCCCTTAGGGCTTCGAAGAAAAGGCTAGGATAAAGGTCAATTTTGAGCGCGTCTATTCGCTCTCTCTTCTTTGTTCTACTCGTTCAACAGGGAGTACTATTAGGTTTTGAAGCATTATGATCGCAGGCCAATCCATGGCGCAGATGGTGCTGCAGACCAAAGGGGCGATTTTCGCCCTTGAAAAAGATGTCTACATGAAAATTCCACATGCACTTTGTGTCGTGGCATGGGTGGTTTCTGCCTGCGTCACTTACTTATCAGCTCAAACAACGCCGCTAAACGCTACCCTGAAAACCAGCTCTATCAAGGCAGCGGCAACCGAGAATTCTGAAGCTAAATCTGATGAAAAAGACGAAGCGAATTCGAGTCCGCGTGAACGAGGAAGGATTTTGCAAAAGCGAAATCCCGTCGCTTCCGAGTATCAAATTCTTGGCGAACTGGGCACCAGTCCGGGAGCTGATGCCGACGGAGAAGGCGTCGATTACCGAGCTTTCTTTCCAGCAGCCAAAATGATTGGCGATGATTCTTCGTATTCGTCTATTGGTTACTCGCTGAATTTCAATAATCTATCCGGCAAACTGAAATCCGGAGGTGACGTCGCCTTTAGAACGACTATCGGTGACGAGCGGATGTGGGTGTTCTCAGGCCAATTCAAATCTACATCCTCGGATCGGCAAATTGAGCACTACGAATCAGTGTGGCAGCAGCTATTCGCCC
>JANQKI010000142.1 GCA_028281165.1 Opitutaceae bacterium
TAAACCTTCCAAGGATCACAATTTCAATTCAAAATCCTGCTCCGGCATACGCCGGATCCTGTTCTGGCGAAGCCAGATCCAGCGAAGCGATGTTAATTATTAAAGCAGAAGATGTATGAACAGTGATTCCTAAAGGAATCTCCTCCTTCGCCAAGGCTACAGCGTGACACGAGATCCTCGCTGCTCTCGGAACAGGATCCCGCAGTTGCGGGAGCAGGCTTGAGGGTTGGATTCGCGATGCTTAATCCATGCTAATAAGCTCGAATCCCAAAGTTGTCCGAGCAACCGTATCCTCGGAGGGACATCATCCTCGACGTCCCAACCCAATCACCCTAACTCCGAGCTCCCCCGAGTATGCAGGCAGACAAACTCACTTCGACATTACACCAACCGAGTGAACCGGGGCCTCCGGAACCCTTATCTTCAGAACCAGCAGAGCAAAGAACCTGCCAGGCGGGGTCCTTAGATCAGACCCATATCAACCTTGGTACCCGCAACGGCCAAATTTTCTTTGACCATCTCTACTGACTGCATGCCGGAAATCACCGCGGTCAAGCGAGGATTCTGCAAAGCCCATTTGTAAGCCTTGACCTCGAGCCTCTCATTTCCAGGGACCGCCGTATTCATTTTATCGATGCGCCATTGAGGAGGGTCCTCACCGTCGATCTTGCGGTTCAAAACTCGAGCCGCCTTCATCGCAATTAAGCCCAGCCCATTTTCCGAAGCTTTTCGAACAGCTACCTCCATAGAGCCTTGATTCACGATATTGTAAGCGAACATCGCCACGTCGTAAATTCCGCTCTCGCTCGCTTTGACCAACAGTTCAGGCACGTCGCTGTGCACCGAAAATCCAGTCGCCCGAATCTTACCCGCCTTCTTCGCCGCCTCGAAGAACTCAACCAGCGTAGGCTGATCCATTTCGTCTGTGTGACGCAACCCATGCGGAGCCATCAGCACATCTACATAATTTGTATCCAATCTTTTAAGACAACCTTCCAAGGCTCCATCGAGACTGCGGCGCAAACGCTTTTCGAACCCATCTCGATGTCCATAGTCCGCCCAAATCTGGTTCGTCAAATACCCCCTTGGAATCTCCGACTCGTGATTGGGGAAGTAGTTGAAATGATAGCCGGGCTTCATAATCCCCAATTCTTCGATTCGTTCCCGAGCCCGTCTGCGCGTCGCTTCTTGCTTTTCCGAAGGCAATCCCTCGAGGACTTCATTGGCCCATCTATCGAGCGTTTGCTTATAGGAACTGATCTTTGTCGTGATGTAAATGCGGTCTCGCATGCCCGCCTCCTTCAACAACAAGCCAATCGCCTCTTCGCACTTCCCATTGCCATAACGTTCCGCGGTATCGAAATAGTTGAGGCCCCTTTCGACTGCTTCTCTCGCGACATCCAGTCGGCCTTCAGCGAAAGCGCCCATCACCACTTCGGACACCATGAACCCCGTCTTTCCCAACTGGCGATAGCTCATCCCTTCCATCTTGTTGCGCCATTCGACGGGTACCGACCCAACCGGCCCGGATTTCGCCGAACTCTCTTTTTCGGAAACGCCGGCAAAGCCTGACCTCGTCGCTGCAACGGCTATCCCTGTGGTAGCAGCATATTTAAGAAAATTTCTTCGTGAGGGAGATTCTTCGTTTCTCATACAATGACTAACAGACGAAATAACGGCTTTTCCGCGCGCGTCTAACAAGCGTTTTATGCCGAAAAATCAGCTCTCGAACCTATTTTCAGCGCAAGCGTGACTGAAACTGATAAAAGGCATCTCTTCCAAGACTCGATTCAACGATTAACGGGAAGAAAACCGACCTTTTAAGAACTCGCGCCTTCGGGTTTCCGAAAGTCTATTTTAATTGGGATCAATCAAAACCAGATCAGCCTAGCTAGAACTTCAACAACCAACTAGGTGGCCTAAAAGGAGTCAGAATTTTCACTAAGAGAGTGTCCCACAAGTCGCTTCCGATCGGTCGAAAATAGAGCAAAAGAGCAGGGATTAGCAAAGCTCCAATTATTGGATACGGATGGGAATGGTGAATAGGGGTTGTATTAACAGTGATTCCTGCGGAATCAAATGCTCTCCGAGCAACAGGATGGCCTCTGGCCAACAGGATTTTTTGTAAATATTTTTGAATCATGTTGGCGACGCAGTCGACATCTTGCTCGCCGAAGGCGATCCCTTGTCACGCCGTAGTAGGTGCGAAGGCGGAAGCGAAGCGATGTTAATTATTAAGACAGAAGAAATGTGAACAGTGATTCCTGTGGAATCAAATGCTCTCCGAGCAACAAGATGGCCTGCTGCCAACACGAAAATGAGAAAAATCCTGCTCGCGACTTGTCTCGGCGTAACACAGTGAAGACGGAAGCGATCCTGTTCTTCGCAAGGCGAAGATCTAGTCCCGCCTTGGCGGGACGATGTTAATAATTCAACTTTCCTTCCATTTGCTGCGCATGGAGAGGACTCTTCCTAAGACCGTCATGCTGACGTCGGCGGCCACGATGGGTCGCCTCATTGGACAGCTGCTTGAAAGCGCTCCATCATATCGGCCAATTCGGTGGAGGATGGGTGAACCGAAAGACCTTTCTCTAGGAAGTGCTTTGCTCCGTCCGGGTTGCCGCTGTCATAGTAGGTTTTTGCCAGAAAGGCGTAGGTCCTCCAACTCTCTCCAAAGCGTCGTTCGCAGAGGTCGCCTATGAGGCGGGCGTGACTCCAGTTCTCTTGATGAAGCTTTTCCGTAAGCGTCCTTCGAACGCAATTTATGAAAAGCCCCACCTGTGGCGCTGTTTCCAGTACTTGCAATACTTCGGACAATTCCGACTCGGTATCGGCTTTCATGATAGCTGCGGCAAGCGCGTCCGCTTCAGCGACTTCCTTTTGGATACTTTCAGTGCCCATTATTTCACTACCGACTAGCTCTTCCAATGCGACTCGCCGATAGCGACTTGAAGTTTGCAGCTCCTTCTTCACGTCTAACACGTGCGGTTGATCGAAGTGGCGGTTGCCATAGAGGAATATGCGGCGATCGACGAGATCGTATACCGCGGAATAGAGGGTTTTCGCCTGCCCGTCCTGACGGGTGCCATGCAATACGGATGCCATGAAGGCGGCGTTTAGCGTTTCTCCCGTATCCAATTTTCCGAGCAGGTCTTGGGCTCGTCTGTAGCGCAGGCACTCCCATTCTTCCCCTTCCAGTATCGCTAGATTGAAATTGGTGGAAATCAGGCTCGTTTGATCCTTTGCTTTTCGAGTGTAGGACAACTCGCCATTCGCTCCCGGATGGATAACGATCGCATCGCCAAAATGATCGGCGAAGTGGACTTGATACTCCATGGATTCTCCCCAATTCAAGGAATGCATACGCGAAACGACTTCCTCTACCGAAGCAGCCGTTTTTATCAGATGCAAAACCGCCCATTCCCTTTGGTAAGCGGTAGGGCGATGGTCTATCTCTTCCAACGGTATCCAGTTGGTGTCGTAACACAATCCCTCCTCGTTGATACCCATCTGCATGCTCAAAGGTATCTCTTTCCAGGGAGTCGCAAAGTAGACCACTCCGTACTTCCCCCGCTTGTCCACCACCATATAGGATTCGTTTGGCAACTGATCCTCATTGCCGCCGAAGAACGCCTTTCCATCGATCGAGGCGGTTACAATGGTACAGGCATGGCTCGCTGCAAAATTCGCATGCAGCATGCAGAGCGAGATGATCCAGCAAGTCGCGAAAAATGGCTTCCTCATTCTTTTCCCTCCTTTCTCAACTATGCTAAAACGGTCTGATGATCGAATATAAAGTATGTTCGAAGAAGTCGAAAGCCTCTAGCAAGAAGCCTTCACGACGATTCTCCCTTCGTTTGGCTTATGTATTCATTATTCTGCCACAAGACATGGAGTATGAGCCACTTTCCGTCTTTCTTTACGAGATGAAGATAGTCGACGCCCCAGTGAGCCAAGCACTTAGCCGAAGCTAGGTCTCCCAACACGTCTAGAATTTCGATCTCCTTAACTGCACCCTCTGGGATCCACCCTTTCTTAAGTCGGTACCGGACATTATGCTCGAGCGATTCTTTCGTATGCGGCACAATAGCGATCTTGTCTTGCCGTAGGACGTATCCGCGTTTCGTCAACTCCGGATGCATCGCGCTAGCAAAGCGGTCCGCATCCGTATCGTATGCCCCTTCAAGATAGTCCAGAATCGTTTCGCGAATCGCTTGCTCCTCAGTTTCGATCGAGGCGGCCTGCAGATCAGTCGCGCCAAGCGTTGCCAACAGAGCTAGTGAGCCGAGGTAGAGTGTATTCAGGTTCATACGCATCATAATGTGTTTCCTTTGATCGTTTCCGCCCAGAGACGTTAATCTAACATTATCGGGTGTATCCAACGAACAACGCTTCTTTAGATACAAGAAACCTTATTCGAAGCGTGCGCTTCCCATGACCAAATTCCATATAGAGAGAGGAGGGGTCCATGCTCCTGCCTCTGGACAGTCTCCGGCCTTCATGCGCTACGGCTAAACAAATCGGTTTGCGGTTTCGGTACGTTTGCTACGACGTGACGTTTCGACCCATTCGATGAACTCTGGACGGGCAGGCTCAACGCAGACAAGCAAAAGTCAAATCGCAGAAAAACTCCAATTATTGGATACGAAGCGATGTTGGCGGATCAATAAACAAGATCCGCTTTGCGGGCAGGATCCGATCAAAGATCGGGCAAGTCTATTGAATTCGAATCCTGCTGGCGACGCAGTCGAATGGTTCCGGCTCCCTGTTGGGCCCGGTCTGTTATTGCTGCGCCATCTCCGTGTTCGCTACGTTGAGGTGTCGTTGCCACTCGGTAGTCGGCTAAGCCTCGGAACTGCTCTGGCGAATGCCAGATCCAGTCCCGCCGTGGCGGGACGATGTTAATTAAATAAAAAGCAGAAGATGAATGAACAGTGATTCCTAGCGGAATCAGATGCTCTCCGAGCAACAGGATCCCGCCATCCGCCGTCGCGTGAAGCTATGGCGTGACAAGGCGGCGGGAACATGATCTTTTTCATGTTTGTTCGAATCCTGCTATCGCTAAAGGCGATATCCTGCTCGCCGCAAAGCGGAGATCTAGTCCCTCCATAGCGGGACGATGTTAATTAATAAAACAGAGGGTTGGGTTAACAGTGTCGCTCTGCGACAGATGCTTGCTTCCGCCTTCTCCCTCTGAGCGGGATACGGCGTGACAAGCCGCAAGCACAAGGATCCCGCATTCGCGGGAATAGGATCTTTTGTATAATATTTTCGAATCCTGTTGGCGACGCAGTCGAATGGTCCGGTTCCCTAGCGGGCCCGGTCTTGTCGCTATGCTCGGAACTGCTCTGGCCGCCGCCGGATCCAGCGCTTTCACATAGCCTCTTCTATTATAATCGGCCGGCCGCGATGAGGTAAGCCTCATCGTGGAAGCGGCGGGCGTTGCCGACGTAGCCTTCGTAGGGCTTGTCGTGGTGGTCTTTCATGCCGCGGAGACGAATGTGATTTTCCACGTAGACGCAAAGGTGGCAGCCGACCATGTAGTTCGTACGAAAAGCCTTTGTCATGTTTTCTCGATACATCCGGCCGCACTCTTCGTCGTCTTTGGCGAAGAAATGCTTGCCTTCAGGCACTTCGAGCAGGCGCGAGGGCGAACCGTAGGCGAAGTCGGCCAGAATGACCGGCTTGCCGGTGATGTCGTGCATGCGCGAAACGACCGGCTCCAGACCGCCGTCCCAGTGTTTGAAAAGCTCCAGACACACCACGTCGACCGTCTTGGCGGCGGCTTTCAGGACAGACTCGGGGATGGGCTTGGGCCCGTAGTAGCGTTCGCCCAGCAGCATATGGTTGGGGTCGTAGCGACGAATGGCGTCGTGGATGACTTGATAGTATTTCTCCGCGATCGGATAGAGTCCTTCCCAGTCGTTGTCCGATGAAACGCCGAGGGCCTCGGCCCAGCTTTCGCGATAGGTGTTAAAGATCCAGCTTGGGACATCGCCGTAGAAGTAGCCGATGAGGTTTGGGTCCCTGCTCATATCCAAACAATGGCTACGCGCCACGAAATCGCACCAATCCTCGAATTCCTGGCTGAAAACGTCGGGATACTTGAGGTCGATCTTGTAGCGCTGAATTTCCGAGAAGGGAAGCAAGTGGCAGTAGGGAAGATTCGCGACTTGATAATCGCGCAGGGTCCATTGATCGGAGTGACCCCACTCTCGAGTCACGAGCTCCTGCGTCCAGCCGATCGTGTTGAATCCCCAATTCCGGACATCCTTGACGACGCCTTCTCGAATCCAGGTGTCTCGGTCTCCATTGTATTTCTCGAGCCATATCTCCTTGTTGGAAGCATACTGAAGGGCGCTGGAATCGGCATGGTTGATGGCGAAGGAGAGAAATACATTGCCCTCTGGCGTAATGAGCCAATGGCGGCCATCGATCACTTCGGCATGAAAGTAGCCGCTTCGTTTTCCTTTGATTGCGGTCCAGCCGCCGTATGCATCGAATCTTGTATCCATTTTTCCGAGGTTCGATCCCTTGGATTGAGTGAAAGCCGGCGCCGTAAAGCTAAAAGCGATACCACTTGCCAGCTGTCGAATAAAGGAGCGACGATCTTGGGGTTTACGAGAGGTAGCCATAACGAACAGCGTAGCAAACGAAGCGGAGACGTCCACTCTCAAGCTCTTCCCGTTGTTCTTGGCGGTTGCGTTTCGCTTCGAGAAACTTGGGATGATCTAATTGGCTGGGCGCCACATAGCAGTGGTCAATGGTCGATTTTCAAGTTACTGATTATCTTTAAGGGCATCCTTATCCAGATTATAATCAAGGCGCGCTATTCTAACTGTAAACACGAAGACCGAGAACTTGACTATTGACCACTGGTTCCTTCGAAGAATTTCTTACGATTCCGGTAGGATTCAGCGAAGGAGGCGAACCGGTAGGCCTGACGCTGGTGGGAGACTACTTGACCGATCCCAGCCTAATATCCGCCGCCTACGCCTTTAAACAAAACTACCCGCTCGAGAAGCCGGAAATAGTCCCGCCGTGGCGGGAC
>JANQKI010000257.1 GCA_028281165.1 Opitutaceae bacterium
CTTTGAACTCAGCCCCTTTACGGTTGAAGCTGGAGACACGCAAGGCTATCGAGCGAATTCCACACTCGCCGGATCGCGTTTGAAAACCAATCTAAGCGATTTGGGACAATCCATCTCGGTGCTGACCGAGGAATTCTTCGAGGACACCGGAGCGACAGACGCTGCAACGGCACTGGGCTACGTTATGAGCGCGGAAGTCGGCGGCGAGCAAGGCAACTTCTCCGATTCAAGCCCAGGCACCGCTGCCCAGAACTCGACCGATACGACCAACGCCCGTCTCAATCCGCAGGGTTCTCAACGCATTCGTGGACTCTCTCCCGCGGAGTTGACGCGTGGATACTTCCAAACGGACATCCCTCTAGATAAGTACAACACTTCTCAAGTCACTATTAGTCGCGGCCCTAATTCGCTTCTTTTCGGCATTGGAAGTCCGGGCGGGGTGATCGACAACAGCCCTTCGAGCGCCTCGACCAGTAAGGATTTCGGCAATGTTGCCGTGCGTTTCGGCGAGAGAGCCAGTCATCGCCTCTCTTTCGACATCAACCGGGTCCTCATTGATGATCGACTTGGGATTCGCGTTTCCGCGTTGAATGAAGAAACCAACTACAAACAGGAGCCTGCTTTCGAAAAGGATCGCCGCTTCTACTTGGCTTTAAACGCAGTTCTGTTCAAGAATGAGAATACTGAGCTCCTCGGCCCAACCATTCTGCGCGCCAACTACGAAAAAGGTTCGATCGACCGCAATCCCGAAGACACCATCCCAATCGGCAACGCGCTCAAGGATTGGTACGAGCTGCCGAATCCTGAAATCTTCGATATAGTCGGTATCGAAAATCCGGGTACATTTGATGGCGGTTCCATGTCGTATGTCGAAAATATGCACCCCGATGGCCCCTTCCAGCCCAAGTGGGGAGCTGACATCAGACGCCCTGAAGCTTATCCTCGAGCTTGGCGTACGCTTCCCGGTTCTGGTCGCCCCGCATTCTTTACCGATATTTCTCTATTCTTCCAGCCAGACGGCGCTGCGGGCCTAGGCATCACGGGTCCTAACAGCATCTATCAACCTGTGGAAAACAACATAATCCATGGTACGCAAGGCAGAGCTGAACTCCGTGCAGGCGAGTTTGATCGGGTTGGAGGAAAACCTAGAAACGAATTCTTCATATCGAAAGCGTTCGAAGCGGAGACCTATTCAACAGGTTTCGCCATTCCTTCGCTTATTGATCGCAACGTATTCGATAACATGAATCACCTCCTAACGGGTAACACAAATTATGTTAACTCGGATTTCGAAGCCCACAATTTCACGCTCGAACAAACCCTTTTCAACAACAAGGCAGGTTTCGAGATTGCTTTCGACGATCAGGAGTTCGACCGCCGATCGCACCTCACCATGACGAAGAATCGTCACAAGACGATCGCCATTGATGTGAATAGGGCTATCTCTGATAATCAAGTGAACCCGAATTTCGGGCGCCCCATCATTGTTCAGAACAATCACTCTGGTGGCGAATGGGGAGACGAAAGCCGCAAAGAAACCCACCGTCAGACCTTCAGAGCAACGGCCTTCTACGATTTGGATTTCACCGATAACGACGGGCCAATCAAATGGCTAGGTCGCCACGTATTCAGCGGAGCTACCAGCGAGCGTACAATCGATGTTTGGGAAGACGAGCTTCAAGGCAAATTCGTCTCCACGTCGGGAGAAAATGAATACTTCGCGAATGTCTTCGGAAGAAGGAACTGCAACAATCCAGATTTCCCCGGCAACATCTGCCAGGAAGACGCATTCACTCTGCAGTATCTTGCCGGACCTCAGCTTGATACGAACTCTTGGCGCGACATCCGGTTGGATACGGCAATCAATATCCCCGAATTCCAAGAAGGTCTCGTCTTCAATAACTTGCTATGGGACAACGCAAACAATGTGTGGATCGCCGCGCCTTTCCAAACTTGGCAAAAATACAACGGGGGCAGCTACGATATAACTGAATTCGAGTCGGAAACCTACACTTGGCAAAGCTATTTATTCAACGGGCACATCGTCGGCCTAGCCGGCTGGAGAAAAGACACTCAGTCTGATTTCTCAATCGGTTCAGCAGGCTATCGTTTCGCCGAAACCATTACCGATTCGCAACCCAACGGTCGTGCCGAGAACGTAGATGGTCATAGAATAGACCCGCGTCTTTTAACTCCCGAAGAGAACGAACTGTTCGAGCCAACGGTTAATACAGCTACATGGAGTGTTGTCGGTCACGTCCCGTTCCAGTTGCCAGGCAAGTCGCGCTTAAGTTTCCACTACAGCGAAGCGGAAAATTTCAAGCCAACCCAACTTCGCCGTACAGCAAGAGGCACTCCAGCGCCATCCCCTCAAGGTACCACCGAAGAGTATGGCTTCTCGCTTAGCCTTCTGGAACAGAAAGTGTACATTAAGGCGAATTGGTTTGAGACCGCTAACAAGTTCCAGGAAGCCGCTGGCGGCGGTACGCTGGGCGTCATTCGCAGCGCGTACAACGAACACGTAGATGTGTTCATGCGCAATTTCGACGACGCGCCTGACAACGATGTCACTATCGAGCAACTGCTCACGCAAAACACGGAAGAGTGTCCCAATTGCATTCAAGATGCAGGTGACTTCACCCAGTTCTTCTCCTCATGGGACGAGGTTTTCGCAGGTATCCGTGGCTTGATTCCTACCGACTTAGCGGCTGTAGCAGATGTTCAGATCGATCCAGCAACATTGAAAATGGACTTCGAGAATCCCGACTTCAACAACCTTAAATCTTTCCAAGATCAGGTTGCTGAAGGCTTCGAGCTGGAATTCGTTATTAATCCAACATCGAATTGGCGTATCGGCGGAAACCTTACAAAGGTGGAAGCCGTAACCAGCAATTCCGCTGCCATTCATGGAGCTGTTCTCGATGAAATCAGGACGAACATCAACAATTCACCCTTCAAGGACATGCGAGATCGGCCTCGCAGCACTACGGGATTCACCTTCGAAACAACCTTCTTCCGGGACCTCTATCTTCCAATGCTCAACGTTAGAGCTAAGGACGGCACCGTTAACACGGAATTGGTTAAATGGAGAGGCAATGTTTTCACCAATTACACCTTTAGCGAAGACAGTCGCTTCAAAGGTTTCGCCATTGGTGGCGCGATTCGATGGTCCGATGAGGTTGCAGCTGGATACGCTCTCAATCCAGACCTTACCTCCGACATAAGCCGCCCCTTCTTCGGCGACCCCAGCCTCCAAGGAGACATATTCATGAGCTACAGAAAGAAGCTCAGCGACAAGCTTACTTGGAAATCTCAGCTGAATATCCGCAACGCGATTGGCGAAGACGACTTCATTCCAGTCAAGATCAACCCGGATGGGAGCCTTGCGGTATTCCGCAATCCGCCTCCAACCGACGTCTTCTGGACAAATACCTTTAGTTTTTAAACTGTAGCTGCAAAAAACAAATCAAGGATACAGCCCCTGCGAGACCCTCGCAGGGGCTTTCTGTTTTCCAGAGAAATAAGGTTGTATTGAAACAGCGAAGACGAAAGTTCCTTGCAAATAGTTGAGAATCCAATCCAGATGCCAGAACTTATCCCCAAACCTGTTTTGAGAATCAATAGTCAGATTTTCTGAAATGGCCCGTCGCACATTCAAATCAACAGGAGGGTTGCTAGCAGCGATCGTCTGCCTTTTTCCACAAGGGATCTTGGCCAGCGAGAAGATCACCGTAGCCGTGGCCAGCAATTTTGCAATAACCCTAAAACAGATAGCAACCGAGTACCAGAAAAGCCATGAACTCGAAATCGTTCTTATTCCGGGATCGACCGGAAAACTCTATAAGCAAATCGAGCTGAAAGCCCCTTTCGACGTCTTCTTTGCGGCAGACATTGAACGACCAAAGCTTCTTGAAAACAATGGTATCGGAATTGAGGATACGCGTTTCACCTATGTTGTAGGGAAACTCGCGCTTTGGAGTCTAGACCCCGATCTAGTAGATTCAGGCGAAAGCGTTTTGCGAGATGGAGACTTCCGTTTCCTTTCAATAGCCAATCCAAAGTTGGCTCCCTACGGCAACGCCGCGCAGGAGACGCTTGAGAAGATGGGGCTGTGGACGGAGCTTAAGGGGAAAATCGTTAGAGGAGAAAACATCAGCCAGGCATTTCATTTCGTCGCGAGCGGCAACGCCGAGCTTGGGCTTATAGCCCTTTCTCAAATAGTTCAGAAAAGCGAATTCCGAAACCAAAGCTCCTGGTGGGAAATCCCATCGTCTTTCCACTCTCCAATCGAACAGCAAGCTATCCTAATAAAAGACAACAGCGCCTCTCGCGACTTTCTCGACTTCGTACGAAAAGATGATCTGGCATTGAAAATTATTCGCCAGCATGGATACGCTGTTCCTTGATGCTTGGCGAATCAGATGCAACCGCCCTCTTAATAACGCTTAAGCTAGCAGCGATTTCCACCGTCATATTAGTTTTGATCGGTTCGCCATTGGCTTGGTGGATGGCTCGCACACACTGGCGTCTAAAGTTCCTTCTAGAAGCGGTGATTGCCATGCCGCTTGTTCTTCCTCCAACGGTTTTGGGCTTCTACCTCCTAATCGCCCTGGGCCCTCAAGGACCGATTGGGAAACTGATGGAATGGATGGGAGCGGAGTCTTTGGCTTTCAGTTTCTCGGGACTCGTTGTAGGATCGGTCATTTATTCCTTACCCTTCGTTGTTCAACCTTTGCAGAATGCCTTCACGGCAATAGGTCACAGACCGCTTGAAGTGGCCTCTACCCTTGGCGCATCGCCATTGGACCGCTTCTTTACCGTTGGCATGCCACTTGCCCGCAGGGGTCTCATAACGGCGATGGCATTTGGCTTCGCTCACACCATAGGCGAATTCGGGGTGGCTCTCATGATTGGGGGAAGCATTCCAGGCAGGACTAAAGTGGCCTCGATCGCCATCTATGATCACGTGGAATCGCTCGAGTATTCACATGCTCATTCGCTTTCCATTGCGCTGCTTCTATTCTCTTTCATCCTGCTGGCTATAGTTTACGCAGCACATCGTCAATCTAGTGTATTCGCCAAATGAATATACAAGCCGCATTTAAGATTCAAAGAGGCGCCTTCACCCTAGCCGCAGAACTTGATCTTCCGACAAAAGGCGTCACCGCCATCTTTGGACCATCGGGAAGCGGGAAAAGCACCCTGCTTCGTTTGATCGCAGGTTTGGAACGGGACGCAAATGGGTATCTGAAAATTGGGGATGATGTATGGCAAGACCAGGAAACTTTTTTGCCAACTCACGAAAGGGGCTTAGGCTACGTTTTCCAGGAGGACAACTTGCTGTCCCACCTAAGCGTGAAAGGAAATATCGAATACGGCTGGAAGAGATCTTCCAAGAAACCATCCAGGAAATCACTACAGAAAGCCGTAGAGCTTCTTGACATAGAGGGTTTGCTCAAGCGAAAGCCGGATACCTTATCGGGAGGGGAGCGACAAAGAGTCGCCATCGCTCGAGCCCTAGCAACAAGCCCCAAGCTGCTCCTCATGGACGAACCTCTGGCAGCTCTGGATAAGGCCCGCAAAGAGGAAATACTTCCCTTTATCGACTCTCTCCGCCAAAGCCTCGATATACCGCTAATTTATGTGACTCACGCCTCAGATGAGATCGCCAGACTAGCTGACTATCTGGTGTTCATGGAAAAGGGAAGCCCGACCGCGACAGGCGAAATCAACAGCCTGCTCACCCGGCTTGACCTCCCGCTCTCGCACTCCGATAACGCTGAATCTCTTGTTGAAGCTTCAGTTTGCGATTTTGACGAACAATACAGCCTAAACTATCTCCAATTCAGCGCAGGCCAGTTTATCGTAACTGGAAAAAAACTACAATCGGATAGCCGCGTGCGGCTTAGAATCGCCGCACG
>JANQKI010000182.1 GCA_028281165.1 Opitutaceae bacterium
GATAGGTAAAGTTCAGACGCATGTAAGAGTGACCTTCCTCTGCGTTTACGAAAAAGGGATCTCCTGGCATAAAGGCCATGCCGGACGACAAGGCGTCTCCCAATAATTCTCTCGTATCAACCCCGGATTTTAATCGTATCCAAAAAAACATTCCACCGTCAGGCTTCTGCCATTCCGCTCTATTTCGCAATTCCTTTTCCAAGCAATCCTGCATGAAATCTCGTTTTTCTCCGTAGTGGCGACAGAGGAATTTCTCTCTTTCCTCCAAAGCCCTGGTGTCGGTTATGATTTTCGCGACCCATTGCTGGGCAGGCTGATTGCTATGCAAGTCCGCGGCTTGTTTGAGTTTGAGGAGATGGGGGTAAAAGCCAGGCGAGCAGACAAGGTAGCCTATTCTGAGTCCTGGAGCTAGGATTTTGGATACAGTGCTCAAGTAAACAAAGGGAGCTTTCTGCAAATACGAACAGACGGGGCTCGTTTTAAGTCCTTCGTAGTTGAGACTGTAGTACGGCTCGTCTTCAACAAGAGGGACGTTGTATTTGTCTAGCAGGGCAGCCACTGCGCATCGGGTCGCATCGGAATAGCAGACTCCGCTCGGATTCTGGAAGGTAGGATTCAGATAGATAAACCTAGGATTTTCGGATCTAAGTTTCGCTTCTAACAGATCCAGGTCTATTCCAGAGCTGTTAACATCGATTGAATGCAGTTTTGCCTGGAAAAGCTTGAAGACTTGCAAGGCGGCCAAGTAAGTCGGCTTTTCGACAAGCGCGGCACTGCCTCTGTCGACAAAAAGCTTGGCGATTAGATCGAGCCCTTGTTGCGATCCGTTCGTGATAAGAATGTCTTTGGGGCGATTTTTGATTCCCCGCCGATTTAGGAGTTTTGAAAGGCCTTTTCGGAGCTCCAAATCACCCTCTGAAGGACCATACTGAAGTGACGAAGCATCGAGTTGATCGAGATTGTCCAGCGACTCGAGGGCGATTGGATCAGGCATTCCTCCAGCAAAGGAAACAACGTCTTCAGCTTTGATAATGGATAGAATTTCGCGCGCCACCGAGCCCGTCAGATTTTCCAGGCGACATGAGAGCTGATGAGAATCTGATGTCAGAACGTCATTCATTGAATGCCGTTATTTTATGAAAATCTAATTTATGCTTCAATTATCTAAATAATTCCGTATTCATACTAATTTGATATGAATGGAATGACCTTTCGCCAACTGGAGTGCTTCCTTGAAGCCTGCCGCGATTTCCATTTCTCAAAGGCAGCCCAGCGGCTGAATTTGGCTCAACCGCCCTTTAGTCGACATATCCGCGAGCTGGAGACGACAGTAGGCGCAAAGCTCTTCGAGCGTTCTACTAAATCCGTCGCCCTTACCCAAGCTGGAGAGTTGTTCCTAAAGGAAACCTTTGCCATTCCGAGTCAACTATCGCGAGCCGTGGACGCTGCTCGAAGGGCTGCTAGTGGCGAGACGCGTCAGTTGCGTATTGGTTTTGTGGGGGCGCTTTTTGAAGAAAGCCTCATGAGTCTCTTTCGAATCTATCGCAGCCAGAATCCGAACGTGCAGCTTTCTCTTGCTGATGCTTCCCCGAAAGATCTAGTGAGCGACGTTCGGTCGGGTCGCCTTGATGGAGCCTTTCTGGGAATCAAACCAACCCGCCCCCAGGCCAAGCTCGCCTCCCTAAGATGGAGATCCGAACCACTCTATGTTTGTCTGCCAAAAGACCACAGGCTTGCTTCGAAGCGTCGACTCGTGACGAGCGATGTTGTAAGCGAAAACTGGATATCGCTGTCTCGCAATGTGGCTCCTTACTACCGAGGGACACTTGAAGCCGTTTACCAAGGATCCAGCAGAAGACCGCAGATTATCCGAGAAACGACAGGCGTGACGGCGATGCTCGGCATGGTTGTGGCAGGCATCGGCCTGGCTCTGCTGCCGAAATCGGCAATAACGGCTTACGAATCTTTGATCGCTACCCGAAGATTGCATTCCAAAGCGGCTAGAATAGATGAAGTATTCGTCTATCGGGCAGATGATGATGGCGAAAGCCTGAATGCATTCAGGAAATTGATCCAATAAAGGTAGTTGAAATTAGGCTACAAATCAGGAAATGCTTGTTCAAAGCTTTTTTTGCACAGCTTTCAATAATTCCTGTTGCCAAATATTGCTGCCGCCAGTTAGATGGATCGCGTTGCCACTTCCCATGAAATTTAAAACTTTTTATTCCGCTTTTATTCTTTGCGTTTCCACCCTTTCTCTATCGGCTCAGGATACGCTCAATTTCCCCAATTTGGGTCGCATTGAAAGATATGATACACGGCTGGATGGGCTCATTTCGCCGGACGCGAAAATCGAAGTTCTGAGTTCGGGCTTCGCCTGGTCTGAAGGTCCAACATGGGTGAAGGATGGGGACTATCTACTCTTTTCGGACGTTCACCGAAACAAGATTATCAAGTGGAAAGAGGGAGAGGGCGCATCCTTGTTCATGGAACCTTCTGGCTACACGGGGCTTGACAGAGATATACGCGCTCCGGGAAGCAATGGATTGGCGATGGACGCGGAAGGACGTCTGATTCTCTGCGAGCATGGCGATCGTCGCGTGGCCGTTTTAACCAAGGGTGGAGGCAAGCGAACGCTGGCCGACAATATCCAAGGCAAGCGATTCAATAGTCCTAACGATCTTACGATCGCGGCTAGCGGAGATATTTATTTTACCGATCCCCCCTATGGATTGCCGGGTCGATACAATAATCCAACGAGCGAGCTTGGCTTTGCCGGCGTCTATTTATTGAGAACGAATGGAGATGTCGAGCTGCTTACTGACGAGCTTCCCTGGCCGAATGGCGTAGCGTTGTCCTCTGATGAGAAAACACTCTATGTGGCTCAATCCGATCGGAACAATCCGATCGTGCAACAGTATCCAGTAAAGAGTGACGGAACCCTAGGGAAGGGTAGCGCGCTTTACAATTTCGCTAAGGAAGCCGAGCAATACCCAGGACTGCCTGACGGTCTTAAGACCGATCAGCAAGGCAATATCTGGACAACTGGACCGGGCGGCGTGATCATTCTTTCGCCC
>JANQKI010000201.1 GCA_028281165.1 Opitutaceae bacterium
CTGATTGTCACTTTAGCCCGCGGCTCATACCATTGATCCGTTGGCTTTACCCGACCTTCGGTAGCTACGCAAACAGGGCCATTGGGATAAGTGGAAGCCATAACATAGGGCGCATCGCCTTTAGCTTCGACTTTTGGCAGGGGCATATTGCGAGACATCACCGCCGGGGCGCTTTGATAAACCATTTTTCCCCAGCACGGCCTAAACCAGGTATCCCGCTGAGTATGAGGATAGCTATCAACCAATTCTTCACTCGAAGCGGAGAACGAACCAATTCCGGCCGGGAAAGCAGGGGCAATTCGCTGCCAACGACCAAAACGCTCAATCTCGTTCATCCGTTTTTGAATTAAACGTTTACCTCTTATCTGGTGATGAAAGTCCTCACCCTTGAAGGTTCGCTCCATATAGTTTGGATGCCTCTTGCTCGCGATGAGGCAGCCCATTCCCGCCGCAACCTGCGGATCGTCTTGCAAATTGAGTATGCCTATGAACTTCGAATCGTTCTGGGTCTGATTCAGAATGTCACCAACTCGTTTGATGGTAGAAGTGGATACAAGAATCGGAGCGACATCGTACGTGCGAAATACGTCCGTGTTCTGGAGTATATTCAACATAGCCTTGTTGTTTTGCCGACCTGGCGCAAATGGCGATGGGTAGGAGGACCTTCCAGGCTCATCCCAAAGATCATTTAGAGGACCCGTACCAACAATGTACTCTAGCGTTAATTCCGGGTAGATTTCCTTCTTTATCCGGAAACTATGGAAATCCTTTATACCGCCTCCGTCGATTTTCCAGTACTCGACTCCAGCATGCCGAGACCACTCCACAAAGGTGCGAGCAGCCTCTTCCGTTACTGTGCCTCGAACCCACAATCCAAGACCCCTCCAGCCATTGCTGATAATCTCCTCGTTGAATAAACGCAATGATTCTTGAGGAGCGGCGTAGCCATACTCTTCGAAATCGCGTGGATCTATTTGAAGCGAAAAGAAGGGTTTGCTTCCAGAAACGGTTCTCTCATCCGCCCGCTTCGTCTGCCAACCGTGATCAATAAGAAAATAGTAATCGCTTCTCCCTCGCGGGAGATATGTTGTTACCCAACCCTCTTCTTGATCATACAAGTGATTGTAGGTTAGCTCTTCGCGCGCGTTCGGATTATTAATCTGATCGAAATCTGTAATTTCGCCACCCCGCTGCTGCCAATAATTTTGAGCATACCAGGTACACCAATAATTGGGGGCTGTTGCTGACTCATCAGGGACGAGATTCGGTCCATTCGATAAAGCTGGCACGACAGACCAAACAATAGCGGCAGCAGTGAAAATTGCTTTTTGAGAGAGCTGAAACGAACGAAAACACATAGCGAGATCCATACTTGTATGGGTGAACTGTAAAAATCACAGGACCTTAACAGGCAACACAGCAATGCAATAATCTTTTGACAGATTTTCGCGAGCCCACCGCGCCAAGCAGTAATCAAACGAGATTACATTACCCAGTGGGGAAAGATAACTCCACGCTACGAAGTTCAGATTAAGATTTCGTTGCGTGTTGCCAATCTAGAAGCTTTCGGCATCCTGCCAGAAAAGGGATAGATCCACACCGTTGGGTAGAGAAACGAATTCCGGAAAGTGGAGCAGTAAGCAAGAGTCACCGATGCACTCCGAAGTCATCAAATTCCAAGATCAGC
>JANQKI010000259.1 GCA_028281165.1 Opitutaceae bacterium
CTACCGATTCTTGTATCCGTTTTTCAGTAGCAAGGTATAGAACGTCCCTCCGAGGAGAGCTCCGATGATTGGGGCGATGATGTAAACGGTTAGCCAGCCTAGGCCATTCAGGCTGAAAGGTAGCGATCCCCATCCCGTTAAACTTGAAAACACGCGAGGAGCGAAATCGCGAGCGGGATTGAACCCTCCCATCGATATGGGCGCGAGCAAGGAGATGAGAACGGTAAGGGTCATGCCGATGGTCCAAGGCGCGAAACGAGCCGGGACATTAGAATTACTTTTGTCCGTAATGGCGAAAATCGCCAGAGCCAGCAGCAGAGTTCCTACTAATTCAGCTAGGAAGGCGTGTAGCGAGGTTATGGATGCGCGAGCTGTATCCAGCATAGGCTTACCTCCAGGATTCGGATAGTATTCGCCGAACAGCATAGCGCTGGCTTCGCTGCCTGGCGAGCCGCGTTCAATTCCGGCTTCCTGTTCGAAAAGCGAAATAGCTCCCCCGTAAATCGCGTAGATGAGAGCCGCGGCAGCAAAGGCTCCTAGCATTTGGACGCAAATGTAGCCAAATGCTCTACTCCAGCGAAAGCGGGTGAAGGTTGCCATGGCGATAGTAATGGCTGGATTCAGATGGGCGCCGCTGAGCGGAGCCGTGATCTTGATAGCCAGAGCCAGGCCCATGCCCCAGACGATGGCCACTTGGAAAAGTCCAACTTGGGCTCCCAGCGTGACGGCTGTAGCCACGCTCCCGCATCCGAAGAACACCAGCAGGAAAGTGCCCAAGGCTTCGCCAACGATCCAGTTGATTGATTTATTCATAAGGAGGAGAGTCTTTTTAATTAACGTTAAGGCGGTATCCTTCGGCGAAGGCTTCGAATACAAGTTTTATCTGATCCCGAATCTCGCGAAAGCAATTCATGATTTCGTCCTCTGTTCCCTCCGCTTTGGCAGGATCGAAAAATCCCCAATGAAAACGCTTCACTTGCCCGGGATAGGTAGGGCAGGCTTGATCCGCATTTCCACACACCGTAACGACAATATGGATATCCTGGTCGAGGAAATCATTCATGCTTTTCGAGGTGTGATTCGAAAGGTCGATACCAATTTCCTCCATGGCGGCGATGGCTTTAGGGTGTACGTAACCAGCCGGCAGAGACCCTGCGCTATGAACTTCGAACAAGTCGCTGGCAGCGTTTCTTAAAATGCCTTCTGCCATATGGCTCCGGCAGGAGTTTCCTGTGCAGAGAATGAGTGCGGTTAATTTCTTTGTCATTTCAAATTTCTCTATGAGCAATCAGCTTGGCTCTTGACTTCTCTCAAGCGTTTGAGATCCGAGGCGAGTTCATCGTCTTTTGCAGCGAAAGAACCGAGCGCTTTCATGTTGGCCTTTAGCATTGGATGGGCGACGGGGTTGATCTTGTAGTAATTCCAGTTGGCAATTCGCTCTGAAACGAGCAGTCCTCGCTTTTTCATGTATCCAAGGTGCTTAGACATCTTTACTTGAGACTCGTCGAGGGCTTCCTGGAGCTGGCATACGCAAAGCGAACCTTCCCGAAGGAGATTTAGAATGCGCAATCGCGTCGGATCGCCGAGGCACTTATAGAGCGTTACCAGATCCATGGATTGGCGTACCGACTTAACCGCAGAAAAACATGCGTCAAGAGGAATATTCCTTTATCGGTATATTCTTTCGTTGCTAGCCAACCCCTCTTCATTACAGCTTGCTAAAGCGCCTGGCAAAATGGGTTTACTCAAATAGTTATCCCTCCCTGGCTTAGGTTTTTCCTTTGCTTCATCACGTACAGCCTCTACCGCTACAACTCGCGGTTCTCTTCGGAGCTGAGATTAGATTTGCCCGCATCTCTGGCCTGTCAGCCGTCAGGAACCTGAAATCAGTTGAATCGCAGCAGGTTTGTTCCCGCCGCTTGCGGCCGGGTGGCAAAGCAAGGGCGAAGATATTCATTCAGTTTTTGGCTATTGCCTTAAGTTAAAGCGAGTATCAGCTTGTCGATATATAAGCTGCTAGGCCTCTTCCCATTATTATGACTGCGGGTTCCCCATTGCAGACGACTACTTTGCCTGACGGACTCATCGAACAGGATTACTTTATCTTCCTGTCCTTTTTCGGATGGATGCTTCTGGGGCTACTGGCTTGGACTAAACCTCTTGCTGAAAGAGAACGATCAGACCTGCCTTGGCTTTGGTTTGGATACTTTGGTTTTTCGCAGGCTATCGCAGAGTTCATAAAGCTGCTTTCCTTCTCCGATCCCTTTTTCCGCGATTTCAATGTGGGCACCGCTTTCGAGATGCTGGGCTTTGGTTTGCTTTTAGAGTTTTCCTTAAGATGCCAGCCGTCCTACCGCAATCGGGGTCATCCTCCCTACGTGGCCTTAGTCTGTGTTTTGCTAGGTCTCTCGATTGAGACGAACGCTATCTTGTATTCACAAGTCATAGCCGCCCTTGTGGTCGTCTTCGCCTGTTCCTGGATTGCTCTGCGTTTTGCCAAAGAAGCTATTAGGCTGAAGGAAAAAGGCGATTATGCCATGGCTATTGGAGCGGTTCTTCTTGTCCCTGCGTGGTTCTTGGATCTTGAGCGCCTTTCCATTTTCGGCATCTCCTCAAACGCCGCATTCGACGAGCTTCCCTATTTTGGAATTCCTTGTCTCGTCCTTCGCATTGTTTCTGTTTTGACAATTCTCGTCGGTTTTTGGGTGCACCGTCTGGATGGCAGGATCGAGGATGTGGACTCTCATATTAAGCGCCAGCTTCGTTTTTGGGGGTACCGCATTTTGCCGGGAGCTTTATGTATCATTGTTGTCGCTAGCTATCTGATCACCATGTCGAACGGCAAAAGAGCCAAAGCAGACATGAATCAGAATTATTTGATGCGTTCCCAATCAGCGGCCTTGGCTATGGCGGGTTTGCCCATTCGGGATGTGCTCGATAATCTGTTAAACCAGGCTTCGGTTTATCCTGATGTGCTGGCGAGCCGCATGCTGGATAT
>JANQKI010000247.1 GCA_028281165.1 Opitutaceae bacterium
ATCCCGAATTGGCTTCGGTCGCCAAGTCGAATTTCCACACTCTTGGCATTGGCGAGCGGATAGAAGTCGTTGTTGGCGATGGATTAAGTTGGCTGGAATCCTATAAGGGCGATCTAGATCTGGTCTATATTGATCCAGCCCGACGCGACGCCAGAAATCTAAAAGTTTCAGCTATTGAGGATTGTGAACCTAATTTTCTGGATACAAGCGATCTGGTTCGAGAAAAGACGAATCACTATCTGCTCAAAATGTCTCCCGGCTTGGACATCGATCGCGCTTTGGAGCAGGTTTCGGGTGTCCATGAAGTTCATGTGGTTTCCGTGGTTGACGAGTGCCGCGAGCTGCTTTTTTCGGGCGACTGGTCGCGCCAAGCGGAGCCAGAGATAGTATGCGTGAATCTTTCTCCAAGCAAGAGCGCCAAGCGCTTTTGCTTCCGACGTTCGGAGGAAAGGAAGCTATCAAGCCAGTGTTCGGTTCCAAAGGCGTTTTTGTACGAGCCAAATGCTTCTATTATGAAAGCAGGGGCGTTCAAAACCCTTACAAAGCAATTTGGCTTGCCCATGCTTCATCCGCGAACGCGTATTTACACGAGCGATACGCTGCTTGAGGATTTTCCTGGTCGTATTTTCCAAGTAGAAGGGGGATGCCCCATAAATGAGAAAGCCTCTAAAAATCTTTTTCCAGAGGGTAGGGCGAATGTTCTTTCTCGTAATAGTGGACTGACCAGCGAAGAATTGAAGCGAAAGCTCAAGCTTGCGGACGGTGGAGACATCTACGCTATTGGTGTATCGTTGCAGGATAGTTCCCGCCGTGTTTTTCGATGCGCAAGACTCGATTGAGTCTTGGCTCATCAATTTCTTAAGCTGTTACGATGGAAATTATTATCTGGACGCGCTCAAGGTGAGATTCTGTCCTAGCTGCGATGGATAAAAATTCTGACGAACTAAGCGCAGCCATGGAAGATTGCCGGAAACTTATGGGTTCCTTGTCATCTATCGTCTTGGCGACTTCTGGTCATGACAGTCAACCGCTGGCCAGCTATGCGCCCGTTTACGTCGATGAAAATAATTGTCTTTATGTTTATGTAAGCTCGCTGGCGAAACATACTGCGCTCTTACGAAAAACAGGATTGGCCAGTGCTATGTTCATTGAGGATGAATCGGCCAGTTCCGATTTATTCGCTCGAAAACGGCTTTCGATGGACTGTTCGGTAGAGGTAATTCCGCGAGACACTCAGAATTGGGTGCAAATAATGAACGCAATGGAAGAGCGCTTAGGCGAAACTTTGGCTAGTCTACGTGGACTACTCGATTTCGACCTTTTTAGGCTACAACCGAAAGAAGGAAGACTGATTCTCGGTTTTGGCCAAGCGTATCGAGTTTCTGGGGAAAACTTAAGCAGGATTGATTTTCTTCGAGGCGGATCGGGTCACAAAACGAAGTGATGCTAGAAAATCAGATACACTGTTATCCAAAGGGCGAAAAACAGACCATACCAAATCCGTTTGTGTTGGCGCCAAGCTCTCTCCTTATTCTCTTCATTTTCCACAACTTCATTTTTCTGACTCATGAAATCGACCTGTTCAGGTGCAGGGGCAGGAAAAAGAAGACTCACGAGAACTAGCAGGATTACGTAGAAGATCGCGTATCCAAAGCTTACTATAAAGAAATTGCCTTTCATGAAATCAAGAGCGTACGGCATGAGCGGTTCGTAGGACGTTAGCAGCATAGTCGTCAGACCGAGCGGCACGCCAACTATAAGAACAGCGATCGCTCCTTGACCATTGACACGCTTCATGAAGCGGCCACCCAGATAGCAAATGCCGACTGGAAAGATTAGGAACGTGCCAATCTTCATCATGTAGCGGTAAACCGACTCTACCTGACCCATCATGGGAGCAGCGGATATGCCGACGGTTAGCATGATTATGGCTGTAATACGCCCAACTAAGAGAGCCTTTCGCTCGCTCGTCTTGCGATCGATTAATGGATACAAATCAAGAGCTACAATACTGGCTACATTGCAGACGCCGGAATCCTGACTGGACATCAAGGCAGCCAGTAGCGCTGCCAGTACAATAGCTGCCAAAGCAGGAGGCAGCATTTCGCGCACCATGACCGCGTAGACGCCTTCCGGGTTTTCGCCGGGAAAAAGGTAGGCTGCTATAACGCCTGGAAATACGACGAGAAAGACAGCCGAGACTTTAAGAAATCCGGCGAAAACCATTCCAACCTGAGCTTCACGCTGATTTTTGGCTCCTAGGACGCGTTGCAGCATGCCTGCATTGCTCGTGGCCCACATCAGTGAAAATAGGGCTAG